>CAMFPZ010000110.1 GCA_945979635.1 uncultured Eubacterium sp. | reverse complement strand
CAGGCTGAAGAAGTATTCCAAAATCTTTCAAAGAAGTTTATGGTTGACTATGATGATGCAGGCTCAATCGGAAAGAGATACCGCCGTCAAGACGAAATCGGTACTCCGTACTGCATCACCTACGATTTCGATTCAATCGAGGATAACTGCGTAACAGTTCGTGACAGAGACACTATGGAGCAGGTTAGATTGCCTATTTCCGAGCTTGAAGCATTTATCGAAGAAAAAATCAAGTTCTAAAACTCAAAAATTATCACAACAGGGCTGAAAAATCAGTCCTGTTTTATTTTTACTGCTTCTTTACTCCACCAAAGAGAACCGTCCCCTTTGGTGGTCCCCTTTGGTGGTTTTGAGATAACAATATAAAAAATACCGGGTTTCACATTTTGTGAATCCCGGTATTTCAGGCTAATTATCTATTTATTGTTTTTCAACATTTGTAGCCTTTACAAAGGTGTCAGCATCCTTTTCGTAAGATACTGTTACTGTATCGCCGGTCTGCAGCAACAAAACATCCATACATTCGTTTACTGCGATGTAGTAGTATTTTCCGTCGATTTGGAGATAGTAAACGGTATTACCGTTATTTACAGATGTCTTTATATCTGTAATCTCACCTGTAACAGACTTTGTTTCAATATTCTCAACAGAAATTTCTGTATCGGTTTCTGTTACCTTATAATCATCTGCATCAGCCGAAGCATCTACCTTATTCTTATCCTTAAGTGCCGCGATATAGTTTTCGACAGCCGCATTAAGAGCATTTACATCCGACTTCTCCGTATCAAGCAGGCCGGTTCCCACTATGGTCTTGTCATCAAGATTAACAAGTGCATAGCCCTTTACTGTGTAGCTATCGCCGTAAAGCGACATAAAGTAGGTTGGCTGTCCCTCAATATCAAGAAGAATTGGGAAAATAGCTCTGTATCCATAGTTTTGTACAGCATCTGCGGCAGATTCCTGTGCAGAGCTTTCCATAGCACCGCCCTTTTGATAATAGCGAAGCTCCTTTGTACGCTGATTGCAAAGAATGAAACCAAAGTTTGATGCATCAGACTCTGAAGATGTTACACCCGTGTATACCCAAACATCATCATCCATAGCAATATTTCCGTTACCTCTTGAAGCAACATTTACATCAGTTTGGAAAATAATCGAGTTCCAAAAGCCGTTAGAAAGCTTACCATGATAGTTATACTGTTCAACCAAAAGGTCTTGATTATAAACAACATCTATCCAATTCAACGACTTATCTGTACGAATTGTGTCGATATTATAGTAATTGCTCTCACCTGTAAGTGCATCGGTTATAATTGCTCCCTTAACATCTGTTCCGCCGAAAAGACCAATTGTTTTATCCAAAACAGGAGTAATCCAGTATGGGTATCCTTCATCGTTTATCTCGAAATTAGGAGTGTCAAGAAGTGCGGTTGGGTATTGGAATCTCAAATGACGAACAAGCTTTTCATTAAAGAGCTCCGTCGGAGAATACTTTATACCCGCACCGAATTTTTCTATACAATTCACTGCGATTACCTTTTGGCTTACAAGGTCGATGAGCATATAAGCCGGCAGACCCTGTTTCGTATTATTGAACCACTTAAACACATCGGCATACTCAAGATATGCAACACGGACAGGAGTTCCTTGATAGTTTATCTGAGTAGAAACAGAAGACACAACATACTGGCTCTTATATTCGGAAAGAGAGCCAAGCTGCTGGTCAGCCAGAACCTTTGATGTTACTGCATCAAGACGAGGAACCTCATCATACTTAATATCCTTAAAGTCCTCGGAAAAATTACTTTCCTGAACCGTTACTAGATTGCTGTAATCCTTTGCTCTAAAGAAGGTGCATCCGACAAGCCAGCCTACAACCATAACAACCAAAAGGACGGCAATCATAATAATAGGGATAATACTACGCTTTTTGAAATACTCTCTGCGTTCAACCTTTTTTCCTGCTCCGATAAGCAAATAAAAGCTACCCACAAAAGCAGCAATAAGCAGAATAATGAAGGTGTAAAAATCAGATGATTTAAAATTAAGTGCCGGTATCATCATATAGTACGCAACCGCACCGACAACAACTGTTGCCAAAAACGAAAGCAAAAGCTTTAGTCCAAGCTTCGGCGGCTTAACAGCAATTTCGACCTCATTGCTTGACGGCCACTTAAATTTAGCCTTGAAGCCCTCAATAACCTCATCGGCATCATAATCTAAATTAGGGATTTTATCACTCATAATAATTCTCCAATCTATTATATTAGAAACATTATACTATATATCCGCACTTTAATCAAGTTAATAATAATTGAAAAAAATCCCACCGTTAGGCAACCTATGCTACGGTGGGAAAATTTATATTTAGTTACAAATTACTTTCTGTCGCCTCTGCGATTATCTCTTCTCGGCTTACGAGGAGCTTCATCAATATCGTTTTCGGGAGTCATACCCTCAAGCTCAATCAAAGCATCTCTTCTTGAAAGATTGATTCTGCCCTGATCGTCAATCTCGATACACTTTACAATAATTGAATCGCCGACATTTACAACATCTTCAACCTTTTCTGTTCTCTTAACATCAAGACGAGAAATATGAACAAGTCCCTCCTTGCCCGGAGCAATCTCAACGAATGCACCGAAGCTCATAAGTCTTGTTACAACGCCGTTATAGAAGGCACCAACCTCAGGGTCGGTTGCAATAAGCTTAACAACGCTTACAGCACCCTCACATTTTTCAGCGTCAACACCTGAAATATAAACTCTTCCATCCTCTTCGATATTAATTTTTACATCATATTCAGCCTGAATTTCCTGAATAACCTTACCGCCCTTACCGATAACATCGCCAATCTTATCAGGGTCGATTTGGAGAGTGTACATCTTCGGAGCGTACTTTGAAAGCTCCTTACGAGGCTCGCTGATTACAGGGAGCATAATTTCATCGAGAATATAATTTCTTGCCTTATTTGTCTTTGCAAATGCTTCCTTAATAATTTCAGGAGTAAGACCATGCACCTTAAGGTCCATTTGAATTGCTGTAATACCCTTCTTTGTGCCTGCAACCTTAAAGTCCATATCGCCGTAGAAATCCTCAAGGCCTTGGATATCTACCATTGTCATAAAGTCGCCGTAAACTCCCTCATCGCCTGTAATAAGACCGCAGGAAATACCTGCAACAGGAGCCTTTATCGGAACGCCTGCTGCCATAAGAGCAAGAGTTGAACCGCAAATTGAGCCCTGTGATGTTGAACCATTTGAAGAAAGAACCTCGGATACAACACGGATAGCATATGGGAACTCATCAACTGTCGGAAGAACCGGAACAAGTGCCTTTTCAGCAAGAGCACCATGGCCGATTTCTCTTCTGCCGGGACCTCTTGACGGCTTTGTCTCACCAACAGAATATGATGGGAAATTATAGTGATGGATATATCTCTTCTCGGTTTGCTCATCAAGTCCGTCAAGAAGCTGTGCATCGTTCATTGGGCCAAGTGTTGCAACAGAGAGAACCTGTGTTTGGCCTCTTGTGAACATACCTGAACCATGAACTCTTGCAAGAAGGTCAACCTCGGCATTAAGAGGACGAATATCATCAATTCCTCTTCCGTCAACTCTCTTGTGCTCGTCCTTAAGCCAAGCACGAACAATATGCTTTTGAACGAGATACATAATCTCGTCAATCTTTGCCTCGTTGCCCTCAAATCTCTCATCAAACTTCTCGTGAACTGCCTCATAAATCGGAAGCAATGCCTCGTCACGCACATTCTTGTCGTCTGTATCAAGAGCCTTCTTTACATCCTCAATGCAGAATGCTTCAATTTCAGCCATAATTTCAGGGTCCGGATCGGATGATTCGTATGCAAACTTTGGCTTACCAATCTCATCAACAATGCCCTGAATGAACTTAACGATTTTCTTATTTTCCTCATGTCCCTGCATAATAGCATCGAACATAACATCGTCCTCGATTTCGTTACCGCCTGCTTCAATCATAGCAACAAGGTCTGCTGTTGAAGCAACTGTAAGAACAAGGTCGCTCTTTGCTCTATCCTCAAGTCCGGGGTTAATAACAACCTTACCGTCAACGAGACCGACATTCACGCCGGAAATAGGGCCATCCCAAGGAATATCCGAAATTGCAATAGCTGCCGAAACGCCAATCATAGCTGTAATTTCAGGTGAGCAATCAGGATCAACCGACATAACTGTTGC
>CAMFPZ010000109.1 GCA_945979635.1 uncultured Eubacterium sp. | reverse complement strand
GAGCAACCCCGACTAGAACCTGAATCTAGCGCGTCTGCCATTCCGCCACTCCTGCTAATTATGCAAATAATGTTTGTATTATACTACATTCCTTTTTATTCGTCAAGTAGTTCATTATTCTTTAACTCGGTCACAAAACCTTCGACAGCTTCACGAGCGGTTTTTTCATCAATTGAATAATGTTCAACAACCTTGGATGTCACTTCTTCGATAGTGGTGTTATTTTCCAAACATTTCCAAATAAATTGAGCGGTTTCGTTGATTGTTATCATACCGTTGAATTCCTTTGAACGCTCTCCGATTGCAATGGCAACAATTTTGTCGCCGATTTTTCTCGTTACAAATCCTTCTTTAATTCTCATATTTGCCCCTTATATTATTACAGTTTGTGGTTTTCCGCCGTTTTCTCTGCTCTCATCTGCAAGATATACGCTCAAGTGACCGGCTACACTGTCAAAAATAGATGTGCACGCAAGGCTCGGCTTTTCGCCTCTGATATATTTAACAAAATCCTCCGAAAGTCTTTCATCGCCTCCGCCGTGTCCGCCGTAAGCACCTACCATATCTCCGCTGACCTTGAGGTCAACCTCTTCGACATCACATTCCTCATTGTGTGCATCAGGAGATGGATTTATTTTCAAAACAGTAAACTTGCTTTCTTCAAAATTGCCATATATTTCGCCCTTTGTGCCAATAATATGTATATTTCTTCTAGGTTCAGAAGAACCTCCAACCATATTGTGAGTTCCTGTTGCACCGCTTTCGAATTCGACTAAAACAGACTGATGGTCCACAACATCATTATCGCATTTGTAGATACATCTGGCGTACGGATTGTCGCTCTTCATTAGCTCAATTTTATCCTCTATTGTAGGATTATCCTTGCCTTCAAGTGCATCCCAAACATAGAATGACCATCTGTCAGGGTGATCAATATATAATCTTTTTGTTGAATAAACACAGGAATCAACCAAAGGACAATCCTTCATACAAATTGTGCCTGCATTCTCCGGTGCATTTTCAGGCTTAAACTGATATTTTCCGCCAAATGAGCTTATTTTCGAGGGCTTTGTTTCCGACATCATCCACATCATAATATCAAGGTCGTGACAGCATTTTGCAAGAAGCATCGTAGTGTGACATTTCTTGCTGTTAGCCCACTTTCCTCTGACATATGAGGTTGAGAGATGATGATAAGATACATGCTCCGTTGTTTGAATATTTATTATTTCGCCGATTTCACCTTTTGCGATACGCTCCTTAATGGAATAATAAAAAGGAGTATATCTTAAAACATGACAAATCATAACCTTGGAATTATTTTTTTTGGCACATTCAACAATCTGTCGCATTTCGTCTTCGTTTGGTGCAAACGGCTTTTCAAGCAGCATATCATAACCTGTATTAAGAAGCGGAATGGCAGTTTCCAGGTGTTGCTCATCCATTGTTCCGTTTATTATTGTATCGGCTAGCTTTTCGTGCTTCGCAAGCTCCTGGGCACTTTCAAAGCACATATTCTCGTTGAAACCGAAGTATTCCATAGCCTTTTTCCTGCGTACAGGATTAGGGTCGGCAACTCCAACTATCTTGAGTAATTCGGGATTTGTTTTAGCAAGCTCGCTGTATACGAATGCTCTGTGGCCTGCTCCCACAATTATTGCTGTGACAGGTGTTAGTCCCATATTTATCACCTCAAATTTTATTCGACTACATTATATCATATTATACATTCATTTCAAGATTTTTTTAGGTTTGACTTATTTGTTTTTTGCTGTATAATATTTTAGAGTTATGTTTATGTAGGTGAATCATGAAACAATTACTGCCATTTTTAAAAAATTATAGGATTCAATCTTTTTTGGCTCCCTTGTTCAAAATGCTTGAGGCAATATTTGAGTTGATAGTTCCGTTGGTTGTTGCTTCAATAATAAATGATGGTATTCACAGCGGTAATATGAGTCTCGTTTTGTCTCGTGCGGGAATTCTAGTTTTGCTTGCTGTAGTTGGTATGATAGCAGCAATAACGGCTCAATACTTTGCCGCAAGGGCTGCTACGGGATTTGCAACAGATCTTCGCCATAGCCTGTTTGAAAAAATACAATCGTTTTCGTTTAATGAAATTGATAAAATCGGAACATCAACGCTTATAACACGCCTTACCAGTGATGTAAATCAAGCACAAAATACTGTCAATATGGTGCTTCGCCTTTTCCTGCGTTCGCCGTTTATTGTCGTGGGTGCGTTCGTCATGGCAATAGGTATTGATGTTAAATCAGGATTGCTGTTTTTGGGAGTTATAGCTTTGCTTAGCATTGTTGTCGGCGTAATTATGAAGTTGACTGTGCCGATGTATAGGAATGTTCAAAACACTCTTGACGATGTAACTCTTATGACGAGAGAAAGTATGACCGGTGCAAGAGTTATTCGTGCGTTTTGTGAAGAGGAAAATAACTACAAAAGCTTTAAAAGAAGAAATGATCTTCTTGCTCATTTTCAGCGAAGCGTTGGCAGAATTTCTGCATTAACAAATCCTATTACCTTCGTTATAATAAATCTCGGAATAATTCTTCTTGTGTATACAGGTGCGTTGAGCGTTGATACCGGTCGACTTAATCAAGGCGAGGTTGTTGCACTTTATAACTATATGAGCCAAATTCTTGTTGAGCTTTTGAAATTTGCGAGCCTTATAGTCACTATAACAAAGGGATTTGCTTCGGGAGCAAGAATTTCTTCTGTCCTTGAGGTGGAAAATACCCTAGAGCACATTGATGATAATAATATTTATGATAATCACACGGTCGCCTTTGATAATGTTTCTCTAACCTATAAGGGAGCCGGTGAGGAAAGCCTGAGTAATATATCTTTCTTTGCAGATAGGGGAGATGTTGTCGGAATAATAGGTTCTACAGGCAGTGGTAAATCAAGTCTTGTTAATCTTATTCCTCATTATTATGATGCAACAAAGGGTAGAGTAACTTTATTCGGAAAGGATGTTAAGTCCTACAATGAGGATGAAATCAACGAAAAAATCGGCTTTGTTATGCAAAGGGCGGTGTTGTTCTCCGGTACTGTTCGAGATAATATGAAGTGGGGTAAACCGGATGCTACAGATGAAGAGATTGATGAAGCTCTTCGTATTGCACAGGTTTATGATAATATTTATGAAAAGGACGGACTCAATTCCTATATCGAACACGGCGGAGCAAATCTTTCCGGCGGCCAAAGGCAAAGGCTGTCTGTAGCTCGTGCTATTGTATCAAAGCCGGAAATTATCGTGCTTGACGATAGTTCGTCGGCACTTGATTTTGCAACAGAAAAGGCAATGAGAGAGGCAATTCTCAGTCTTGATTATAACCCTACATTATTCATTGTGACCCAAAGAGCTTCTTCGATTTTGAGTGCAGACAAGATTATTGTATTAGACGATGGCGAGCTTGTCGGAATCGGTAAGAGCGATGAATTACTAAAGAACTGTGATGTTTACAGAGAAATCTATTTTTCACAGTTCAGTGAGGAGGAAGCTAATGAACAATAAAGAAATCATCAAGCGAATTTTCTCCTATGTTAAACGCTATAACCATTTTATGTTTTTGTCATTATTGCTTTCGGTTGTAAGCGTTGCCGGTACTCTTTATATTCCTGTTTTGGTGGGTAGGGCCATTGACCTTATTGTTGATACAGGTAATGTTGATATTTCGGGAATAATACCTATTCTTATATCCATCGGAGTGATTATTGGAATAACCGCAATATGCCAATGGATAATAAATGTTTTTAATAACAAGATAACCTTTGGTGTAGTTCGAGATATGCGAGACAAGGCTTTTTCAAAGCTCGAAAAGCTTCCTATTTCTTACATTGATTCACATCCGAGCGGTGATATTGTTTCCCGAGTTATTTCCGACGCGGACCAATTTGCCGATGGTCTTTTAATGGGCTTTACACAATTCTTTACAGGCATAATAACGATTATCGGAACATTGATTTTTATGCTTTCCGTAAATGTTTGGATAACTATTGTTGTTGTTCTCATTACTCCGTTATCATTTTTTATTGCTTCGTTTGTTGCAAAGAAAACTCATAAGATGTTCAAGCTTCAGTCCGAAACTCGCGGAAGGCAAACGGCGTTCATTGATGAAATGATTGGTAATGCAAAAACCGTAAAGGCATATTCACACGCTGAAGGAAATATGAAAGCTTTTGATGAGGTAAATGAAAAACTTCGCAGATATTCTCTTCGT
>CAMFPZ010000108.1 GCA_945979635.1 uncultured Eubacterium sp. | reverse complement strand
GGGGACAACTCCTATATTAAACAACAAAAGACACCCTTTCAAGAAAGAGTGTCTTTTTTAGTGCCTTATTTATACGCTATATGTTACATATTCTTTATTTTTTCTTGAACTTATCAAAGAAGCCTTCCTTCCCCGTAGAATTCGGTACATAGGTCTTATCGAATTCTTTAAGTAAATGCTTTTGCTCGGAAGTAAGCTCACGCGGAATATCAACAACAATATGAACAAAGAGATCACCCTTTGCAATACTGTTGAGTCTTTGAATACCCTTGCCTCTAAGACGGAAAACTTCATTAGGCTGGGTTCCTGAAGGAACATTGTACTCAACATCGCCATCGAGAGTCGGAATTCGCACCTTAACTCCCAAACAAGCCTCAACAATGCTGATATGCTTTTCATAATGAATATCATAGCCGTCACGAACAAAATCCTTATGACTGCTAACAGTAATACCAACTCTCAAATCGCCTGCCGGTCCGCCATTGAGACCAACATCTCCGAGTCCTCGAGCCGTTACAACCTGACCGTTATCAATACCGGCAGGAATTGTAATATCAATCTTCGACTTCTTGCGTACCTTTCCGCGACCGCCACACTTGCTACAAGGCTTTTCGATGGTTTTTCCCGTTCCGTTACAGGTTGGACAGGGACGAGTAGTGTTGACCTGGAAAAAGCCTGAGCCCTGCTGAACAGTGATATATCCCGAACCGCCGCACTGGTTACAGGTTTTAGGAGATGTGCCCTCTGCCGCACCCGTACCATGACATTGGGAGCAATCCTCAACCTTCGAAACATCAACGCTCTTTTTACAACCCTTTGCAGCCTCTTCAAATGTAATATTAATGGATGTTTGAATATCTCTGCCTCTCTGCGGAGCGTTAGGATTACGAGAAGCACCGCCTCCAAATCCTCCGCCAAAGAAGCTGGAGAAAATATCTCCAAGGTCAATATCGCCGTCGAAGCCGCCAAAGCCTCCGCCATATCCGCCGCCTTGACCCGCCGCATAGCTTGGGTCAACGCCCGCAAAGCCGAATTGGTCATATTTTCTACGCTTATCGGCATCTGACAAAACTGAATACGCCTCATTGCATTCCTTGAATTTCTCTGCCGCAGACGGGTCATCCTTATTCAAATCGGGATGATACTGCTTTGCCGCCTTTCTAAACGCCTTTTTTATTTCGTCATTGGTGGCATTCTTATTTACCCCCAATACCTCATAATAATCTCGCTTTTGTTCTGCCATATAGAACTCCTATAATCATACAAGCAAACGGGCGACCGCTAAGCCGCCCTGCTATGAAAATTAATTATCGTCAACCTCTGTATAATCAGCATCGGTGTAGCCTGCATTACCCTGTGCATCTGCCTGCTGCGGACCTGCCTGCTGTTGTGCACCCTGTGCTGCCTGGGCTGCTTCATAAAGCTTTTGGGAAACCTCATAGAACTTGTTTGTCAAATCCTCTTGAGCTGCCTTAATTGCTTCAATATCCTCGCCCTTAAGTGCTTCCTTAAGCACGCCAAGCTTTGCCTCAAGAGCTGATTTATCATCAGCAGAGAACTTATCGGCATCCTCTGAAAGCATCTTCTCGGTTTGGTATACCATCTGGTCGGCGTTGTTGCGAAGGTCAACTGCTTCTCTCTTCTTCTTGTCCTCTTCTGCAAACTGCTCTGCCTCACGAACTGCCTTTTCAATATCTTCCTTTGACATATTTGTTGAAGCGGTGATTGAAATATGCTGTTCCTTGCCTGTGCCAAGATCCTTCGCACTTACATGAACAATACCGTTTTCGTCGATATCAAAGGTAACCTCAATCTGCGGAACGCCTCTTCTTGCGGGCATAATGCCATCAAGATGGAACATACCGAGAGTCTTGTTATCCTTTGCAAACTCTCTTTCACCCTGAAGAACATGAACCTCAACAGAGGTTTGGTTATCAGCGGCAGTAGAGAAAATCTGTGATTTCTTTGTAGGAATAGTTGTGTTACGCTCAATGATAATTGTGTTTACACCGCCCATTGTTTCGATACCAAGTGACAACGGAGCAACATCGAGAAGCACAAGACCATCAACATCATTATTAAGAACGCCGCCCTGAATTGCTGCACCCATTGCAACACATTCATCAGGGTTAATGCCCTTGAAAGGTTCCTTGCCGGAGAAGCTCTTAATTGCTTCCTGAACAGCAGGAATACGGGTTGAACCGCCAACAAGAAGAATCTTGTCAATTTCGCTCATTGAAAGGCCTGAATCCTTCATTGCCTGACGAACAGGACCCATTGTTGCCTCAACAAGGTCGGCTGTCATTTCGTTGAACTTTGCTCTGGTGAGGGTTGCCTCAAGATGCTTCGGACCTGTTGCGTCTGCTGTAATAAATGGCAGGCTGATTTGGGCAGTTGTCATACCTGAAAGGTCAATCTTTGCCTTTTCTGCGGCTTCCTTAACTCTCTGCATAGCCATCTTATCGCCCGAAAGGTCGATTCCGTTCTGTGCCTTAAAATCAGCTACAAGCCAATCCATAATCTTCTTGTCAAAATCGTCGCCGCCGAGGTGGTTGTTACCTGCTGTTGCAAGAACCTCCTGAACGCCATCGCCCATTTCGATAATAGAAACATCGAAGGTACCGCCTCCAAGGTCATAGACCATAACCTTCTGGTCATCCTCCTTGTCGATACCGAATGCAAGAGCGGCTGCTGTCGGCTCATTAATGATTCTCTTTACATCAAGACCGGCAATCTTGCCTGCATCCTTTGTTGCCTGACGCTGTGAGTCTGTGAAGTAAGCAGGAACAGTGATAACTGCCTCTGTTACAGGCTGGCCGAGATAAGCCTCTGCATCTGCCTTAAGCTTTTGGAGAATGATTGATGAAATCTCCTGCGGAGTATAGTTTTTGCCGTCAATGTTTACCTTGTAGTCAGAACCCATATGACGCTTGATAGATGCTATGGTTTTATCAGGATTTGTAATAGCCTGACGCTTTGCAACAGCACCCACCATTCTATCGCCGTCCTTTGTAAACGCAACTACTGAAGGAGTTGTTCTTGCTCCCTCCGGATTTGTAATAACAACAGGCTCGCCGCCTTCAATAACTGATACACAGCTATTTGTTGTACCCAAGTCAATACCAATAATTTTTCCCATAATAATTATCTCCTTTGTAATTTTCTAACTTATTTTTGCTATTAGTTGGCTGTTTTTACCATAGCCGGTCTAATAACTCTGTCATTTATTTTATAGCCCTTTTGGAAAACCTCAACGATAACATTCTCGCCGTAATTTTCGTCCTCAATGTGCATAACAGCATTGTGGAAATTAGGGTCGAATTCGTCTCCGCCTTCGCCATAGGCCTCTACGCCGATTTTCGTAAGCACCGCCTTGAATTGGTCCATAGTCATTTGAACACCCTTCTTAAGTGAATCAAAATCCTCGCCATCCTGCTCAAGTGCTCTTTCTAGGTTGTCGATAACCGGAAGAAGCTCGGAAACTACATTTCCCTTTGCGTTAGAATAGGTTGCCTCCTTTTCCTTCGCACTTCTTGCACGGAAATTCGCATATTCAGCAGCCGTATAGGCAAGCTGCTTTTTCATATCTGAAAGCTGATCCTCGAGAGTTGGCTCCTTGTTTTCTTCAATCTCTATCGCTTCAGCCTGTTCAGTTATTTCCTCATTTTTGATTTCTTCTTTAATTTCTTCTTTTTCTTTTTTACTCATCACACGCTACCCTCCTTTAGCAGTTTTGAACAAATCATCGTTATATAATCTATTCTCGGAAGAACAGAGCAATAATCAATTCGCAGCGAACCGATTATTCCGAGAGTTGCAAGCTGGTCATCGTAATATCTAAATTTAGAAACCGCCATCGCCGTATTCTTCAGCTCGTATACAGGGTTCTCATCGCCGAGGAAAAGTGTGCTTTCCATATTGCTTTTGGCAAACTCTGTCAGGAGCTTTTCGAGCTTCTTCTTTTCTGCGAGTACCGCCAGCAGGCTATAAGCACTGTCGCCCAGCTCATCCTGATTAAGCAAATTAATTTCGCCGTTGATATTGAGCGTCCCCTGTCCCGCCTCGCGACAAAGTGAGCAAAGCGACGAAAGTATCGGAATCATATCGAACATCCTATCTGCAAGAACAGGTGCAGTTGATTGAATGAGCGACATATTGACCTCACCCAGCGGACATCCGATGAAAAATTCCTTTGCTATAATATAAAATAATCTTCTGAATTCCTCATCTACCATACAGGGTGTATGCTGT
>CAMFPZ010000107.1 GCA_945979635.1 uncultured Eubacterium sp. | reverse complement strand
GGCTCGGAGATGTGTATAAGAGACAGATATAATAAGTATCAAAACGGCACAATTACCCTCGAAGAAAGTAAGAACGAATACGCTAATATTTGCGTTAATCATACAGAATGCGTCGCTTGCGGAAAATGTGCCGATCATTGCCCTCAAAGCATTAATATTCCAGAGCTTTTAGCTACAAAAATAAAAGATACATTTGAATAAAAAATTAAAACAGAGAGGAACAGAAACCTCTCTGTTTTAATTTATTTCAAGCTCATTTAATATTTCGCCGAGTCTGATTGCGTTATCATTATCCTTTGAAAACATAGACTGTATATTTTTTATATTGCTTTTTCCTCGCTTAAATACTGCGTCAAAAAGTCTATTTAAATATGCAATGGGTAACAGAATTTTATGCCGTCTTGCGTAGGGATAAAATTTCATCAAATAATCCTTTGAAATAATAAACATACCGAAAAATGCCTTGATTGATGATAGCTTTGTTTGCTTTTCGTTCATTGTTGATGCAAGTCGAACAACGCCTAAATTACCGTTAGAAAAGCCGAATACTCCGCCGGAAATAATCGTATCAATCAGCTTGTTTTCCATTTCCTCATCAATTTCGTAATTGAAAGGAATATCAAGCCTGAACAGCTTTTTGCATATAGTCAAAATTGTTTTTGCGGATTTTTCAAGCTTTAATTCGGGCATAATTTCCAAAAATTCGTTTATGTCAATGTCATAAGCATTGATTAAAACGCATATATCAAGCAACATTCTTACTCCTGCACCGCCGTGCTTAATGTGCTTTAATATGTGGTACAGCACGTAAACAAGGTGATACATAGGATAAAGATAATATGTATAGCCATCACAGTACGATAACTTTTCATCAAACGGATTTTCAAAAAAGCACTTTGTTTCATCATTTATATACTCAAATGTGTTGCTTATTTCAAAATACTGTCCGTTATAGTACATATCAAGTTCTTCGCCTGTGTCCTGCGACAGGGTAAAGCCGTTTGAAAGCAGTATCTCTTTGCATTTTTCATAATCACGCTTTGTAATTACAACATCTGTATCTCCGCTTGTACGAAGCTCTTTCACAGGGTATAAATCTCTTAAAACAGCACCTTTTACAACTAGATGTTTAATGCCGTTGTCGGTAAGTGTTTTAACGAAGAAGTTATATGCTTCAATCTTTTCATCGTAGGATTGAAGCGTTTTCCCCAAAAACTGATTGAAATAAGATTTTCCTTTGCCCTGTACACGGCAGCTTTCGGGCAAGAGCTTAATTTGCGTTGCCACGATTGCCGTTACATTATGCTTGTTGGCAAGGTCAAAAATCTCTTTCCAGTTAATATTTTCCTGCGTTTTCGGCGTATATGCGTTTATATGCGATGATAATAATTCAATAAAATATTCTTGTTCTTTTGTCATAGCAGTTAAAATAAGCCCCAGTTAACTGAGGCTTTTAGTTTATTTTATAAGTTGACTCATATCGTACATTCCGCAATCTTTTCCTGTCATAAATACAGCGGCATTTACAGCACCGACAGCAAAAATCTCCTTTGATCTTGCAGAATGTGAAAGGGTAATAATTTCGTCTCTGCCGGCGAAAATAATTTCATGTTCACCAACGATTGTACCACCCCTGACAGCGTGAATTCCTATTTCATTTTTTGTCCTCTTTTCACGCTTTGAGTGACGGTCGTATTCGTATTTCATACGATTATCAATTTCCTCGTTAATTGCATCAGCAAGCATTAATGCCGTTCCTGACGGAGCATCAATCTTTTGGTTATGGTGTTGCTCAATTATTTCTATATCAAAGCCCTCGCCTAATACATTTACTGCCTTTTTTGCAAGAGAAGCAAGGAGGTTTACGCCCATGCTGTAATTGTATGTGAAAAACACGGCACATTCCTTCGATGCATCTTCAATCTGCCTCTTTTGGCAATCATCATAGCCTGTTGTTGCAATAATAAGAGGTGTTTTAGTTGATTTTCCGTACTCAAGAATTCCGTCTAGTAATGACGGGTTAGAAAAATCAATAACAGCATCGGCTTCTTCGTTTACGCCGTCTATTGTTGCATAAACAGGGAAGTTGCAATCCTTGCTGTCATATTTATCAACTCCTGCAACTATTTTGCAATCATCACGGCTAGCAACAATGCTTTGGATGACATGACCCATTTTTCCGCAACATCCGGTTAATATAATTCTTGTCATTTTATTTTCCTCTGACTTTTTACTTGAGTAGACCGTACTTATCCATTACGCTCTTAACATATTCTGTATGAGCCTCAGTCATATCACAAAGTGGCATTTTACATGGTCCTGCGTTCCAACCCATCATATTGCAAGCAGCTTTTACGGGAATGGGATTAACCTCAACAAACATAGCGTTCGCAAGCTCAAGGTATTCTGCCATCATATCTGTACACTTATTAGCATCTCCGTCGAGATATGCCTGAACCATATCGTGTGTTTCCTGCGGACAAATGTTTGCAAGAACGCTGATTACGCCCTTACCGCCGCACGCCATAACAGCAGGAATTTGGTCATCATTGCCGCTCCAAATATTGAGTTCATCGCCGCATAATGCTCTAATCTTCATTACCTGGCTGATGTTTCCGGATGCCTCTTTAACGCCATTGATTCTAGGAAGCTTTGATAATTCCTTAAGGGTTTCAGGTTCGATATTTACGCCTGTTCTTGAAGGAACATTATAGAGAATGATAGGAACGTTAGTTGCTTCATGATACATTGTATAGTGCTTAATGAGTCCTTTTTGTGTGCACTTATTGTAGTATGGAGTAACAAGCAAAAGTGCATCAACGCCGTATTCACAAGCCTTTACAGCAAGGTCGAGACCGCATTCTGTATTGTTTGAGCCTGCTCCTGCTATAACAGGAACTCTGCCTGCAACATAGTCAACACAGAATTTTATTGCTTCAAGGTGGTGAACAGTACGAAGCGTTGAACTTTCACCGGTAGTTCCGCAGATTACAATAGCATCTGTGCCGTTTTCAATCTGCCAGTCAATAAATCTCTTGAATTCTTCATAGTTCACGCTGAAATCATCATTCATAGGAGTGATGATAGCAACTGCCGAACCGGTAAATACAGGATTCTTCATAGTAGTATATTCTCCTTATTAGTCAAGATAGCCTTCTGCTGCAAGCAATTCAGCGAGCAATACCGCACCGCCTGCTGCACCTCTCAATGTGTTGTGCGAAAGGCATACAAATTTGTATTGATATTGTGTATCTTCACGGAGTCTGCCAATCGAGATTGCCATACCGTTTTCAAGCATACGCTCTGAATTGATTTGCGGTCTGTCCGGCTCTGTAAAATAATTGAGGAATTGCTTTGGAGCTGAAGGAAGGTCGAGTTCTTGTGCTCTGCCCTTGAAGCTATTCCAAATCTCAATCATTTCTTCCTTGGTTGGTTTATTTTCAAAGTTTACAAATACAGCACCAAGATGTCCGTTTGAAACAGGTACTCTTATGCACTGTGCTGTGAAATTGGGCTTGTTTGCGTGTTCAATATGGTCGCCATTGATTTCGCCCCAAATCTTGAGAGGCTCCTTCTCACTCTTTTCTTCCTCTCCGCCGATATACGGAATAACATTATCAATCATTTCGGGCCAGGTATCGAAGGTTTTTCCGGCACCGGAAATTGCTTGATATGTGCAAACCAAAACATCCTTAACTCCGAATTTCTCGTGAAGAGGGTAGAGTGCAGGAACATACGACTGAAGCGAGCAGTTAGATTTTACTGCGATGAAGCCACGCTTTGTACCAAGACGCTTTCTTTGCTCCGGAATAATATGGATATGCTGTGCATTGAGCTCCGGCACTACCATAGGTACGTCGTGAGTGAAGCGATGAGCAGAGTTGTTTGATACAACAGGACATTCGTGCTTTGCATATTCTTCCTCTAATGCTTTGATTTCGTCTTTTTTCATATTTACCGCACAGAAAACAAAATCAACCATAGATGTGATTTTTTCAATATCATTAGTAGCATCCATTACTACCATATCTTTATATTTATCCGCAAGAGGAGTATCCATGCACCATTTGTTACCGATAACCTCGCCGTAAGGTTTTCCGGCAGATCTTGCTGAAGCAGCTAGTACAACGACATTGAACCATGGATGATTTTCAAGTAAGGACATAAATCTCTGTCCCACCATACCGGTAGCACCTACAATACCGACATTAAATTTTTTCATAATTATTCTCCTTTAGAACTTGTATTATTTAGAATTTTGCCCTATAATAGAC
>CAMFPZ010000106.1 GCA_945979635.1 uncultured Eubacterium sp. | reverse complement strand
AAATAATTATGGCTCAAAAGGTAGTAGGTTTAATTAAACTTCAAATTCCTGCCGGCAAAGCAACTCCGGCACCACCTGTAGGACCGGCTCTTGGTCAGCACGGTGTAAACATTGTTGCTTTCACAAAGGATTTCAACGAAAGAACAAAGAATGATGTTGGTCTTATTATCCCTGTTGTTATCACAGTATACGAGGATCGTACATTCACTTTCGTAACAAAGACACCACCTGCAGCAGTTCTTATCAAGAAGGCTTGCGGTATCGACAAGGCATCAGGCGTACCTAACAAGAATAAGGTTGCAACAATCTCAAAGGCAGATATCCAAAAGATTGCTGAAACAAAGATGGCAGACCTTAACGCTGCATCTCTTGAGGCAGCTATGTCTATGATCGCCGGTACAGCTCGCAGCATGGGTGTAGTAGTAGAAGACTAATTCCCTATGTGGGAGGAAAAATCCGATTTAACCACTGGAGGTAATTTATAATGAAACACGGAAAAAAATATGTAGAAAGTGCGAAACTCGTAGATCGTGCTAATTTATACACAACAAAGGAAGCTCTCGACCTTGTTGCTCAAACATCAAAGGCAAAGTTCGATGAAACAGTAGAGGTTCATGTTCGTTTAGGTGTTGACTCTCGTCACGCTGACCAGCAGGTTCGTGGTGCTGTAGTTCTTCCAAACGGAACAGGTAAGGATGTAAGAGTAGCAGTATTCGCAAAGGGCGACCTCGCAAAGGCTGCTCAAGAAGCAGGTGCTGATTTTGTCGGCGATGCTGACCTTGTAACAAAGATTCAGGGCGGCTGGATGGATTTCGATGTAGCTATCGCATCTCCTGATATGATGGGCTTCGTTGGCCGTTTAGGTAAGGTTCTTGGTCCTCGTGGACTTATGCCGTCACCAAAGGCAGGCACTGTAACTATGGATGTTGCAAAGGCTGTTGCAGAAGCAAAGGCAGGTAAGATTGAATATCGTCTTGATAAGTCAAATATTATTCACTGCCCAATCGGTAAGGTATCATTCGGTACAGAAAAGCTTATGGAAAACTTCAATGCTCTTCTTGATGCAGTTATTAAGGCAAAGCCTGAAGCAGCAAAGGGTCAGTACATCAAGTCCTGTGCAGTTGCAGCAACTATGGGTCCTGGCGTTAGAATTAACCCTGCAAAGGTTGGTTCTGCAGCAAATGCTGACTAATTTTATACTAAAATAGGTATTGACACAGGTATAGCCCTGTGATATAATACAAAAGCTGTTCAACCAAAGACAGTAGGTGCCTTCGGGCATAAGCGTAGCCGCCTACCGAGGAATGAGCATTATGTAACGCTTTTGCGTATAGTATGTAATGTTGTGCATCCTCGAATGGGGATGCACTTTTATATTTGTTTGGATAGCTCCAAAGTCCACCTCGCGTGGCAAATAATTATGGAGGAAAACTAAATGCCAAGTACAGTAATTCTTGAAAAGAAAAAACAACAAGTTGCTGACCTTGCAGAGCGTATTAAGGGCTCCTGTGCAGGCGTAGTAGTAGACTACAAGGGCATCAATGTTGAGGATGACACAAAGCTTCGTAAAGAGCTTCGTGAAGCAGGCGTTGTTTACACAGTAGTAAAGAACTCTATCCTCAAGCGTGCAGCTGAAGAGGTTGGTCTCGACATCGACGCTTCAGTAGTAGAGGGCACAACAGCTATCGCAACATCAGTTGACGATTACATTGCAGCTGCTCGTATCCTTAATAAGTATGCAGAAGGCAGCAAGAATTTCAACATCAAGACAGGTTATCTTGACGGAGCAGTAATTGCCGATTCAGAGGTAATTGCTCTTGCAAAGCTTCCATCAAGAGAAGCTCTTCTTGCACAAATTGCAAGTGTTGTTGTTGAACCGATTGCTTGTATTGCTCGTGCAGTATCGGCACTCGAAGAAAAGGGCGGTGCGTCAGCAGTTGAGGCACAGGAAGCTCCTGCTGAGGAAGCTCAGGCAGAAGCACCGGCTGAAGAATCAGCAGAATAATTTATTAAAATTTCTATTTAACGGAGGAAATAATCATGGCATCAGAGAAGATTACAGCAATTGTAGATTCAATCGCAGAGCTTACAGTTCTCGAACTCAAGGAATTAAAGGAAACAATCGAAGAGACATTTGGCGTAACTGCAGCAGCAGTAGCAGTAGCAGCAGCTCCTGCAGAGGGCGGTGCAGCAGCAGCTGAAGAGAAGACAGAGTTTGATGTTGTTCTTACAGCAGCAGGTGCTCAGAAGATTCAGGTTATCAAGGCTGTTCGTGAAGCAACAGGTCTTGGCTTGAAGGAAGCAAAGGAAATCGTTGACGGTGCTCCTTCAACAGTTAAGGAAGCAGTTCCGGCTGCAGATGCAGAGGCTCTTAAGGAAGCTCTCACAGCAGCAGGTGCAACTGTTGAGCTTAAGTAATTTAGTTTATCCCATAATAAAGGACTGCTAAGGCTTGCCTGGGCAGTCCTTTTTTCTTTGTGCCGAGAAAAGAGGGAACCACAATAGGATGTGTATACTAAAATGCTGTGTTATTCCTGTTGTGTTAAATTGTGAACAGATTGTAAATCTCACAGAATCGGAACCCAAGATATTGAAAATTTCGTCGAAATATGGTATAATACACACAACATATGGAAAAAGCAATTTTCATATGTAATATAAGAGGAGGTGAGTATTGTGACTGATACAACGATGTATATTATTTGGGCAGTAGCAATTGTCGCGTTTGGTGCAATAGAAGGAATAACCTTTCAGCTTGTGTCGATATGGTTTGTTTTCGGCTCGATAGCAGCATTGATTAGTGCATTTTTCGGTGCACCTATTTATGTTCAAATTATTTTGTGGATAGCAGTATCGGTTGCCGCGTTACTGCTCACAAGACCTATTGTAAAAAGAAAATTGAATACGAAAATTCAGCCGACTAACCTTGACCGCTGTATAGGTGAAAATGCTATGGTTATCGAAGAAATTGATAATGATAATGCACTCGGTCAGGTAAAAATTGACGGAAAAATTTGGACGGCACGAAGCGTTGACGAACAGATAATTCCGAAAAATTCTATCGTAAAGGTAGAAAAAATTGATGGTGTAAAGCTTATAGTTTCAACAAAATAAACACATAATAAGTAAGAGGAGAAAATTTATGAAATTAGCAATTGTATTATTCATCTTAGTTTTAGCGATTGTATCGCTTGTACTCGCAAATATTCGCGTAGTACCACAATCAAAGGCATTTGTAATCGAAAGACTCGGAACATATTTTGCAACCTGGCAGACAGGCCTGCATGTAAAAATTCCGTTTATTGACAGAATTGCAAAAATCGTATCATTAAAGGAGCAGGTTGTTGACTTTAAGCCACAACCGGTTATCACAAAGGATAATGTAACAATGCAGATTGATACTGTAGTGTTCTACCAAATCACTGACCCGAAGCTTTATTGCTACGGAGTTGAAAATCCTATTTCAGCTATCGAAAATCTTTCTGCAACAACCCTTCGTAATATTATCGGTGAGCTCGAACTCGATTCAACGCTTACATCCCGTGATACAATTAACGCAAAAATCAGAGTCATTCTTGATGAAGCAACCGATCCTTGGGGCATTAAGGTAAACAGAGTTGAGCTTAAGAACATTATCCCGCCTCGCGAGATTCAGGACGCTATGGAAAAACAAATGAAGGCAGAGCGTGAAAGAAGAGAGGCAATCCTTAAGGCAGAGGGTGAAAAGCAATCTCGAATTCTCGTTGCTGAAGGTCATAAGGAATCCAAAATTCTTGAGGCTGAAGCAGAAAAGCAGTCCGCAATTCTTCGTGCAGAGGCTGTTAAGGAAGCAAAAATCCGTGAAGCAGAGGGTGAAGCAGAGGCTATCTCAAAGGTTCAGCAGGCAACCGCAGATGCAATTAAGCTTTTGAATGAAGCAAATGCAAATGATTCGGTTCTTCGCCTTAAGGCTATGGAAGCTTTCGCAAAGGCAGCTGACGGTCAGGCAACAAAGATTATTATTCCTTCGGAAATTCAAGGGGTAGCAGGACTCGCAGAGGGCGTTATTCAATCAGTTAAGTAAAATAAAAATCAGCAAGGGAGAGAGCGAAAGCCCTCTCCTGATTGCTGTTGGAAAGGCTTTTTGTCACTTATGAAAATAAAAATATCCGACCATTTTACAATGGGCAGATTATTTCGATTTACAATTCCGTCTATAATTATGATGGTGTTTACATCAATCTATAATGTGGTTGATGGTTTTTTTGTGTCTAACTATACAGGAAAGATTCAATTTGCAAGCGTGAATTTGG
>CAMFPZ010000105.1 GCA_945979635.1 uncultured Eubacterium sp. | reverse complement strand
CTTTGATTGGAGAGGTTGTTTTTCTGTTTTCTTGTCATACCTTGTTAAACATTAATCTCAACATCAATGCCGAGAAGCTCCTTGTTTTCTTCAAGAATAGGTGCGATAACCTCGTTGAGGAAATCTGCTGTTTGCTCCGGAGCTCTGCCTACAAAGTTTGAAGGCTTAAGGATTGCAAGAATTTCCTCCTTGGTTGTCATAAACGCGGGGTCAGCTGCAATTCTGTCAACAAGGTCGTTCTTTCCGCCTTCAACCTTAACAACTGCACCGGCAGCCATTGAGTGCTGACGAATCTTCTCGTGAAGCTCTTGTCTGTCTCCGCCCTTCTTTACGGCATCCATCATAATATTTTCGGTTGCCATAAACGGAAGCTCGCTCATAAGTCTTGCTTCAATTACCTTTGGATAAACCACAAGACCGCTTGTAACATTAATATAAAGGTCGAGAATTCCGTCAATTGCGAGGAAGGCCTCTGCAACGCTGACTCTCTTGTTTGCACTGTCATCAAGCGTTCTTTCGAACCATTGAGCAGATGCGGTCCAAGCAGGATTGAGTGCATCAATCATTACATATCTGGAAAGAGATGCAATTCTTTCGCTTCTCATAGGATTTCTTTTGTATGCCATAGCGGATGAACCGATTTGGTTCTTTTCGAACGGCTCTTCGATCTCCTTAAGATTTTGAAGGAGGCGAAGGTCGTTTGAAAACTTACAGCAGCTTTGAGCAATTAACGCAAGACAGTTGCAAACTATTGTGTCAAGCTTTCTTGCATAAGTTTGTCCGCTAACCGGGAAGCAAGCCTTGAATCCCATTTTTTCAGCAATCTTTCTGTCAAGCTCCTTGCATTTTTCGTGGTCGCCGTCAAAGAGCTCAAGGAAGCTTGCCTGCGTGCCTGTTGTACCCTTTGAGCCGAGAAGCATAAGTGTGTCGAGTACATGATTAACCTCATCAAGGTCCATAACCAAATCCATAAGCCAAAGAGTAGCTCTCTTTCCTACGGTTGTTGGCTGTGCCGGTTGGAAATGCGTAAATCCGAGACAGGGCATATCCTTGTACTCGCCGGCAAATTTCGAAACGCTTGCAATTGCGTTTATAAGCTTTTTCTTAACGAGCAAAAGTGCCTCACGCATAGTAATGACATCAGTGTTGTCGCCGACATAACAGCTTGTTGCACCGAGATGAATAATTCCCTTCGCATTTGGGCATTGCTCGCCGTATGCGTGAACATGGCTCATAACATCATGACGGAATTTCTTTTCGTATTCCTGTGCAACATCATAATTTATTTCATCTGCGTGAGCCTTGAGCTCATCAATTTGCTCCTGGGTAACATTTAGTCCAAGCTCATTTTCTGCTTCGGCAAGTGCAATCCAAAGTCTTCTCCAGGTCTTGAACTTGAAATCAGGGGAATAGATGTATTGCATTTCCTTGCTGGCATAACGAGCATTGAATGGTGAATTATATGTGTTGTAGCTCATTAGTTTAATCCTACTCTTTTCATCATTTCTTCATACGCCTCTTCAACTCCGCCGAGGTCGCGTCTGAATCTGTCCTTGTCGAGCTTTTCGTGAGTCTTAATATCCCAGAAACGGCAGGTGTCAGGACTGATTTCGTCTGCAAGAACGATGGTGCCGTCAGCAGTCTTACCGAATTCAAGCTTGAAGTCAATAAGCTCTACTCCGATTGAAGCAAAATACTCCTTGAGCACTTCGTTGACCTTGAATGCCATTGTCTTAATTGTTTCAACCTCCTCAGCAGTAGCAAAGCCGCAGGAAATAGCATGGTAGCCGTTGATAAGCGGGTCGCCCAGCTCATCGTCCTTATATGAAAATTCGATTGAAGGGCATACAAAATCCATACCCTCCTCGAGACCTAATCTCTTGCAGATTGAGCCGGCTGCTCTGTTACGGATGATAACCTCAAGAGGAACGATAGTTACTCTTTTTACTGCTGTCTCTCTGTCTGAAAGCTCTTCAACAAAGTGGGTTGGTACGCCGTTCTTTTCGAGAATTTGCATAAGGTAGTTGCTCATTTTGTTGTTTACAACACCCTTGCCTGCGATTGTACCCTTTTTGATGCCGTTGAATGCAGTTGCATCATCCTTGTAGTCAACAATAACGATGTTCTCGTCGTCGGTTGCCCAAACCTTCTTTGCCTTGCCCTCGTAGAGCTGCTCTGTCTTTGTCATAGTATTAACCTCCTGTATTTGTTATACCTTACTTTTTGTAAACTGATTTGATTCTCTCGATTGCCTCGACTGTCTTTTCTGCGTTTCCGAATGCTGTTAGTCTGAAATATCCTTCTCCGGCAGGACCGAAGCCTGAACCCGGTGTGCCAACAACCTGACACTTGTCTAAAAGCTCATCGAAGAATTCCCAGCTTGTGTATCCTTCAGGAACTTGAAGCCATACATATGGCGAGTTTACGCCTCCGTAGCATTCAAAACCTGCATCCTTGAGTCCGTCGTAGATTACTCTTGCATTCTTTTGGTAGTAAGAGAGAGTTTCGGCAATTTGCTTCTTGCCCTCCTCACTGTAAATAGCCTCTGCGGCTCTTTGTGTAATGTAAGAAACACCATTGAATTTTGTTGCCTGGCGTCTTGCCCAAAGGGGATTGAGCGATGTGCCGTTGAAAACAAGCTCCTTAGGAACTACCGTGTAGCCGCATCTCATACCGGTGAAGCCTGCTGTTTTTGAAAATGAACGAAGCTCGATTGCACATTTCTTTGCACCCTCGATTTCGTAGATTGATTTTGGAATATCGTCCTCAACGATAAAGCTTTCGTAAGCTGAATCGAAGAGAATGAGTGAATTGTGTTCAAGTGCATAATCAACCCATTTCTTGAGCTGCTCCTTATTTGCTGTCATACCTGTTGGGTTGTTAGGAAAGCAGAGATAGATTACATCCGGAACCTCACTTGGAAGATCTGGAGTAAAGTTGTTTTCTGCTGTACATGGCATATAGATGATGTTGTCCCAAAGACCGTTTTCGTCCTTGTTGCCGCTTCTGCCTGCCATAACATTTGTGTCGATATATACAGGATATACAGGGTCACAAATAGCGACCTTGTTATCAACTGCGAAGATGTCGCCGATATTGCCGCAGTCGCTCTTCGCACCATCCGAAAGGAAGATTTCATCCTTTGCAATGTCGATACCTCTGTCGGTATAATCATTTTTTTGGATTGCCTCAAGAATGAAGTCGTATCCGTACTCCGGCGGGTATCCTCTGAATGTTTCCTCGCTTGCCATTTCGTCAACAGCCTTGTGCATGGCCTCGATTACAGCAGGAGCAAGCGGCTTTGTTACATCGCCTATCGAAAGACGAATAACATCAGCCTCAGGATGAGCAGCCTGATATTCTCTTTGCTTCTTTGCTACTGTTGAGAAAAGATAGCTCGATTCGATTTTCAAAAAGTTTTCATTAATCTTCATATAACTAAACCTCCTGTGATTTACTTTATTATAGTTCAACCTCTCCTGTGAATGCGTAAGCGGCAGGGCCGGTCATAATGACACTGTCGTTTTCGTTACCGCTCCAATGAATTTGTAAATCGCCGCCTAAAAGATGAACGGTAACATCATTATCACAATAGCCGTTTAGTATTGCCGCAACGACGGTTGCACAGGTTCCTGTTCCGCAGGCAAGCGTTTCGCCTGCACCTCTTTCGTATACTCTCATCTCAATGGTGCTGCGGTCGAGCACTCTTGCAAATTCGGCGTTTACTCTGTCGGGGAAGAGTGCGGTGTTGCTCTCTGCAGCCTTGCCGTATTTTTCGAGGTCAAAGCCCCTTACGCTTTCGTCGATGAACATAACTGCGTGAGGATTGCCCATAGAAACGCAGGTCATATTGAATTTTTTGTCAAGAATAGTAACCGGTTCGTTAATGGCTTTTTCGTTTTTGCATACAACGGGGATGTCTTTGCTTTTCAGGATAGGACTTCCCATATCAACCCTTGCACTGACAGCCTTGCCGTTTTCAACATAAACCTTGATGTACTTTATTGCCCCCATTGATTCGATTGTGAATTCAGTCGAGTCGGTGTAGCCGTGGTCGTAAACATATTTAGCGACACAGCGGATTCCGTTTCCGCACATAGCTCCTCTGGAGCCGTCGGCATTGTACATAACCATTTCAAAATCGGCAATGGTGCCTTTTTTTATGATAATCAAGCCGTCGCCTCCGATGCTGAAATGTCTGTCGGAAAGCTTGATTGCGGCTTCACTTTCGTTTGGTATGCTTTCGGTCATTGCGTCAACATAAATATAGTCGTTTCCTATGCCATGCATTTTGGTGAATTTCATTGCTACCATCCTAACTGAAAATACAATATAATAG
>CAMFPZ010000104.1 GCA_945979635.1 uncultured Eubacterium sp. | reverse complement strand
TGCATTGTTGCAACAGTGTGAAGCTGGCAAATAGAACCAACATTGTAGCAAACGAACGGAAGGTCGTACTTCTTGATGGATTCATTAAGACCCTTAACAAGTCTGTCAGCCATCTGACCTGCAACCTGGCAGGCATTTCTCTTTTCGATTTCGCAGATTACTGTGTAGCCTGCACAACAAGAAATAGGAGTAGCAGCCATTGTACCGCCGCACATTGCCTTATGAATCTTCTTGCCTTCAGCCTTATCAAGACCTGCACCGAGATATTTCATAACCTCTCTGTGACCGCCGATACCGCCTGCACCCGGATAACCGCCTGCGATAATCTTACCGAAGATTGTAATATCAGGGTCAATACCATAGTAGCCCTGTGCACCTGAAACACCGATACGGAAGCCTGTTACAACCTCGTCACAAACAAGGAGAGCACCGTACTTACGGCAAAGTGCCTGAACGCCCTTCGGAAAGTCCTTATCAACAGGACGAGTAGCTGATTCAGGTCCGCATGGTTCGATAAATACTGCAGCAGTACCGCCACGGAACTTGTTGAGGATGAGCTTCTTCTCGAGGTCCTTAAGGTCGTTAGGGAAGAACTCTTGAGTATGCTTGAATACGAACATAGGAACGCCGTGTGACTGGAGGTTAAGTGTACCCGGAACACGCATACCCCAAGCAAGCTGATCGGACCAACCATGGTAGGCACCGCCCATTTTGATGATGTTCTTATGGCCTGTTGCAAGACGAGCAACACGAACAGCACACATACAAGCCTCTGTACCTGAACCGAGCATACGGAACATTTCTACTGACGGAACACACTCGCTAATCTTCTTTGCGAGCTTATATTCATATGGATGGAAAAGGCCGGTTGAAGGACCGCAGTCGTCCAAAAGCTCCTTAACCTTCTCTTTTACTACATCGTCATTTGAACCGATGATGGTAGGACCACCGGCCTGAAGGAAGTCAAAATATTCGTTTCCGTCGATATCGTAAAGACGGTTGCCCTTTGCCTTGGTCATAACGATTGGGAAAGGATAGTTGAATGCAAGATTATGCTGTACACCGCCAGGAATAATGTTTTTTGCTTCGGTAATCATTTCCTTTGACTTTGCACACTTCTTTTCGAAGTATTCTGTTTCGTACTCCTTGAGAGCTTCTCTGTTGATTGAGTAAATTGGTTTTTTGATGAGTGCATCGAGCTGTGCTGTAAGTGCAGCAGCATTAGGATACTCTGTAATAGCGAATCTTGTATCCATCATTTTTCCTCCTTAAATAAAAATTATGTAGTAGAATTCGAGTGAGTGACCACTCACCTTGTGGCTGGTGAGTACCTACTCACAGTATATCCATAATAAGTATATCACATTTTACCGATTTGTCAACTAATTGCTATGATTTTTTTGTTCAATATTGTTGCAAATTGATTAGAATAATGTTAAAATATGGCTTGTGAACATATACTCACTAAAGGAGTTTTGGAGCATTTGAACAAAGCGGATTAGATTAATTTGTGCAATGCTACAAAAATTAAGTTTTTCATATGATGGAAAAAAGATATAAGGAAGCGTTTGAGCGTGCAACCGACGAAAGGAAGCAAAAAATTCTTGAGGTCGGAATAGAAGAATTCGCCGCAAAAGGATACGAAAACGCTAATATAAATGTTATCGCGAAAAATGCCGGAATAAGCATCGGGCTTATGTACAAGTATTTCAGTACGAAGGAGGATTTGTTCGTAACCTGTATCGAACAAGGTATGAGCATCCTTTCGAGCACAATCGACGAAATATTCCAAAGTGACGATAAGCTTTTGGTTAAGGCAGAAAAGCTCATCCGAGCAACCTGCCGACAAAGCAGGAAGAATGCAAACTACATAAAGCTGTATAACGAAATCACCGCGGAGCACGACAGCAAGCGGGCTATGCTTCTTGCACAGGCTATCGAGGGTGCTTCGTCAAGAAAGTATGTTAAGTGCATTACGGACGCACTCGCAAACGGCGACGTTCGTCAGGATATGGACCCTCGCCTGTTTGCATATTTTTTGGACAATCTGCTGACCACACTTCAGTTTTCGTTCGTATGCGACTATTACAGAAACAGATTTATGATATACACCGGCGTTGATGTTGAAGAAATGAACGAGGAACAAATAGTGCGACAGCTATTAAAATTCATTGAATCAGCATTTACATTCGAAAAATAAGAAAGTATTATATATGGAGGTAGAACTATGAGCAAGTATGTAATTACCTACGACATCGGCACAACAGGAATCAAAACCTGCCTTATCGAAATCGACAAGGAAATCAAGATTTTGAGCTCCGCTACCGAAGGCTACGGCCTTTATGTCGACGAAGAAACCGGCGTAAAGGGCGGCAGTGAGCAGGATGCCGACGAATGGTGGGAGGCTATGTGCAAAACCACCAAAGAGGTATTCAAGAAGAATAAGAAAATCAAGAAGGATCAAATCGAAGGAATCAGCTTCTGCTCCGCTATGCAGGGACTCGTTTTGGTTGACCGTGAGGGTAATTGCATCCGCCGTCCGATGACATATATGGACCAGCGTGCAAGAGAGGAAATCAAAAAGGGTATCTCCCATGGTTTTCAAATTGCAGGAGCAGAGGTAACTAAGCTCCTCAAGTATCTCCGCTACACAGGTGCAGTTTCATCCTCGGTTAAGGACCCTATTTGGAAATACAAATGGGTTGAAGCACACGAGCCGGAAAATTTCAAAAAAATCTACAAATGGCTTGACGTTAAGGAATATATGATTTTGCGTTGCAGCGGCGAATTCGTTATGACTAACGATTCGGCTTTCGGCACACTGCTTTATGACACTCGTAAGGGACACGAGGGATGGTGCAAGCCAATATGCGATATGGTAGGCGTTAATATCGAGCATATGCCGAAGATTAAGGCAAGCACAGAAAAGGTCGGCGAGATAACCGAAAAGGCTGCCAAGGAGCTTGGACTCGCTCCGGGCACTGCAGTTTACGGAGGCGGCGGTGACGCATCGCTCATCGGCGTTGGTGCAGGTGCAACAGAAATCGGCGACACTCATATTTATTCGGGTACATCGGGCTGGGTAGGAACAGTCGTTCCGGAGCAGCTCGTTGATGCAGGAGCAATGATGGCTGCTATCGTCGGTGCAAATCCCGAAAACTACAACTATTTCGCAGAGCTCGAAACCTCAAATAAATGTGTCGGCTGGGTGAAGGACCACCTTGCACTCGACGAAATCGGACTTTTCCTCAAAAAATACGGCCATAAGCACGACGACCTAGAGGAGGTCAGCTTCAATCTTTATGACTATCTCGAGGAGGTTATCGACAGAGCTAACCCCGGCTCAGACGGCGTTATCTTCACTCCATGGCTCCACGGCAACAGATGTCCATTCGAGGACCCGAATGCCGCAGGTATGTTCTTCAATATTTCACTCGAAACCGGAAAAACCGAGCTCATCCGTTCGGTTGTTGAGGGCGTTTGCTTCCATATGAGATGGATGCTTGAAAGACAGGAGCAAAAGATTGCAAAGTACAAAACGACAAATTCAGTTCGCTTCTGCGGCGGCGGTGCACTCGGTGCAAGCACCTGCCAAATTCTTGCAGATATTCTCCAAAGAGATGTTGAGGTTGTTGACTCACCGCAGAACATCGGAGCTGTCGGTGCGGCAGCTTGTATTGCAGTTGGCACAGGAATGATTAGCTCAATGACAGAGGTCAAGAAGCTCATTCCGGCAAAGAATGTTTATCATCCAAACCCTGCAAACAAGGCAGTTTACGACCGCAACTTCAAGGTATTCAAAAATCTCTACAAATGCAACAAAGAGAATTTTGCAATTCTCAACGGTTAAAGCAGTATGAAAACAATTGTTGAATACAATAAATCGTGGTATATGACCACAAAGAGAGGCCATATATATCGCAAATTATCCGGTCAGTTAACAACCCTTTGCGATACAATAAAGGACTACATACTGACGGGATGCTCACTTTCAAAATATGTAAACTCGATTGACAGGTCAATTTCAACAGGAAGCGAATCAACCCGTTATTGGTCGCTTGATTCAATATTTAAGGATTTTGATTTCGAGGATTGCGACAGCTTTATCGACATAGGCTGTGGTAAAGGCAGAGTTCTTGCATATGTTCAAAGCAAGGGCTTCGCGGGTCAAATCTATGGAATTGAACACAATCCCAAGGTTGCCGAATATGCAAAGGCATGGGCGAACAAAAAGAAAAATATCACAGTCTTAAGCGGTGACGCCTTCGATTTGAACTGCAACGATTATTCGATTATTTATTTCAACCGTCCGTTTAGGGTAACGGTAATAATCCGAACCACGGTTTATCGTGGCAGATTTGCCCTTA
>CAMFPZ010000103.1 GCA_945979635.1 uncultured Eubacterium sp. | reverse complement strand
ATATTACAACTATGTCATCAACTTTTAACCGATATTGACCCTATTTATTCAAAAAGCTCTTGACTTAAGCTATCGATAATATTATAATGAAATAGCAATGTGGGGAAAAAACCCATAAAATGTATTGATTGAACATATATTTCCCTAAAAAATGAGCGAAAATGAGAAAGGAGGACGCAAATATGGAAAGTTATCTTTACGGCAATCGAGTTCATAAGCTTGATGCAAAGGGCAGAATCGCCATTCCGTCCCATATGCGTGGCAGATTAGGCGACGAATTTATTGCGTCACTCGGTCTCGGAGATTTTATTGCTCTTTATCCACAGGATCAATGGGAGGAGCTTCTAAATAAGGTTCAAAACAGTGCTCTTGCTACCGAGAAGAAAAAGAAGCTTTCGCTATACCTCATATCGTCCGCCGACAAAATGTCGCTTGATGCACAGGGAAGATTGCTGATTAACGATAGATTGAAGGAAAAGGTTTCGCTTGTTGGCGAAAAGGAGGCTGTCGTTTTCGGAAATATTAATCATATCGAAATTTGGAACAGTGCTATGTTTGAGCAGCAGGTTGCCTCTATCGAAAAGGAAGAGGTTATCAGCATTATGGACGAATTGAATGGTATAGGTATCTGATATGGAATTTGTACATAAGAGCGTGCTGTTCGACGAGGCAATAGAGTCGCTTAATATTGACAGTAGTAAGATAATTCTCGACGGTACAGCCGGCGGCGGAGGACATTCTCGTGAAATAGCGAAAAGAGCAGGTCGTCTAATCGCTGTTGACCAAGACCCTGATGCGATTCAGGTGCTCCACGAAAGACTCGACTGCTTCGATAATGTTACGATAGTAAAAAATAATTTTTCTAATTTGAAACAAATACTCAATGAGTTGGGTATTGATGGTATTGACGGTATTTTGCTTGATCTGGGAGTTAGTTCCTTTCAGCTTGATACTGCCTTGCGTGGGTTTTCGTACCACAAGGACGCACCCCTTGACATGAGAATGAGCAAGACGGGCATTAGTGCAAGGGATGTGGTCAATACATATTCCGAGGAGGAGCTGGCAAATATCCTCTTCAGGTACGGCGAAGAAAAATTCTCTCGCCGTATAGCTAAAAACATTGTCCTTGCAAGGCAGGAAAATCCGATTGAAACAACAAATCAGCTTGTTGAAATAATTAAGGCATCCTACCCAAAGGCAAAAATGAGAGATTCACATCCGGCAAGAAAAACATTTCAGGCAATAAGAATAGAGGTAAATGCAGAGCTTGATGTTTTGGAAAAAACACTTGACAATGCCCTTGATTGCTTGAATCCGGGAGGAAGAATCAGCGTGATAACCTTCCATTCTCTTGAGGATAGAATAGTAAAGGAACGCTTTTATTCGTGGCTTAATCCCTGTACCTGTCCAAAGGAATTTCCGGTTTGCGTATGTGGAAAGAAGCCGTTGGGCAAATTGCCGTTTAAATTTAAGGCTCCGACTGATGAAGAGCTTGAGGAAAATCCAAGAGCGAGGTCTTCAAGACTTCGTTGCTTTGAAAAGTATTAAGAAATAAAAAGGAGGTGTAAAGGTGACTAATACAAATGACTTTCGCAGATATTCATATCAGTATGATACATCATATATGGTTCAGGGCTTTAATGTCAGCCGTTCGAGTGCCGCTCCGAAGAGAATTCCTAACGAGCAAAAAAACGAGAGCAAGAGATTAAAGCTTCGTGAGAATGCCGGCGTAAAGAGTGCACAGCAGATTTATAAAGAAGAAAAGCTTTGCACAAAGCGTATTGTATTGATGATTGCTGCGGCTTTGGTAATTATATCGGTTTTTGCCTTTACTCTCCATTCGTTCGCCATGAAGAATGAATTAACACGCGAGGTTTCTGCGGTAGAAAACCAGATTTCTCTTCAGCAAAGCGAATATATCAGCCTAAAGAGTAGACTTGATTCGATGATTTCAATCAGTATGATTGACGAGTATGCCGTCAATGAGCTTCATATGTCAAAGTCTAAATTTAACCAAATTCAATATATGAATGTAGACGAATATAAACAAAAGCGTATGGAAAATATAAACAATTCAAGCTCGGTCGAAACGGCACAGGAGCTTGGTAATAATTAAAAAATTATAGCGTAGTATATTATGAGAGTTGGAATTTTTCCTACTCTCTAAAATGCTTTTTTATAGGAATGAGTTTTTTGTCAAAAATCGCAGGGAGGTGGTGTCAATGGACGGAAATTTTAATAAGCAAATGCTAAAGCGAATTACGATTGTGGCATTTGTTGTTGCTTTTCTCTTTACTCTCGATGCGTTTCAAATATTTAATATTTCGGTTATTAAGGGCGGGGAATATTCAGCAAAGGCAGAAAGCCAACAGTTGAGCGATACCGAGGTTGAAGCACAAAGAGGTTCAATTTATGACTGCGACGGAAATGTTTTGGCACAGTCGGCAACAACCTGGGATGTGTTCATTGACCCTTCGAATATAACAGATAAAAATCGTGATACTCTTGTAAATGGTCTTTGCGAGATTCTTGACTTTGATGAGGAAAAAAGAAATGAGCTAATTGAAGGCTCAAAGAAGGATACACAGTATGTCAAGATTGCCGATCAGGTAGAAAATGACATAAAGGAAGAAATTTCGCAATTTAAGGCTGATAATATGCTTTCGAATTGTATCGGAACACAGCAGAATACAAAGCGTTACTATCCATATGGCGAATTTGCATCCGCTGTGCTTGGGTTTACAGGCGGAGACAATCAGGGCTTGTACGGACTCGAGCTATATTATGAGGATGAATTAAGAGGAACTAATGGTCGAATAGTAACTGTTAAGGATGCTCAAAAGCACGATTTGCCTACCGATTACGAAACCTCTATTGATGCAATTGACGGAAATTCACTTGTTCTTACAATAAACCAAAATATTCAGTATACACTCGAAAAGAATTTGAGGACAACACTCAATGAATATAAGTGCAAGGGCGTTTATGGTGTTGTTATGAATTGCAAAACAGGTGCCGTTCTTGCTATGGCGTCACTTCCTGATTTTAATTGCAATTCTCCTTATGAACTGACCTACGATAAGGTGAAAGAGGAGCTTGAGGAAATAACCGATAAGGACGAAAAAGCACAGGCAACCAGCCTTGCTATCCAGAATCAATGGAGTAATTTCACCGTTTCGGGTACATATGAGCCGGGCTCGGTTTACAAGGCGTTTACAGCATCTACTGCACTTGAGGAAAATGTTATTTCACTGAATACAACATTTAATTGCACAGGCTCAATTCAGGTTGAAGATTATCGAATGAATTGTCACTATCATCCCGGTCATGGGGTTCAAACCTTGGCACAGGGTTTGGCAAATTCCTGCAACCCGTTCTTTATTACAATAGGTCAAAAGATGGGCGTTCATAACTATTTTAAGTATTTTGAAGCGTTCGGTTTTACCGAAAGAACAGGAATTGACCTTCCGGGTGAAGCAAATTCACAATACTATCGCGAGGAGCAGTATGGAATAGTTGAGCTTTCGTCTGCTGCGTTCGGTCAGTCAAACAATCTGACTCCGATTCAAATTTGCACAGGCCTTTGTGCAATAGCAAACGGCGGCACATTAGTGAAGCCTTATGTTGTTGACCATATCATTGATTCAAATGGCAATACCGTGAAAAAAACAAAGCCCACAGTGGTTCGCCGAGTTATAAGCGAGGATACCTCCGAAAAGGTTAGAACTATGATGAAGGTCGTTGTTGATAACGGTACGGGTAGAAACGGCTATGTTGCAGGCTATCGGGTCGGCGGTAAAACGGGTACATCAACAAAGCTTGCCGAATCAAATGAGGGAAGAACAAAGTACATCGTGTCCTTTGGTGCAATTGCCCCGAGTGATGATCCGGAGGTTGCTATGCTCATTATTGCAGATGAGCCAAATCAAGATTTGGGCGGTGGTGCTTTATGTGCTCCGACTGCGTCGCAGGTTATTGAAACCTGTATGCAGGAGCTGAACATCGAGCCTATATATGATGAAGAGGAATCGAAGAGATTGCCTATTGAAACTCCGATGCTTATAGGAAAGAGTGTTGGTGATGCAAAGGCTACCGCTCAGTTAAGCGATATTAAGTGTAGGATTATCGGAGACGGCGATACAGTATTGAGACAGTCCCCGTCTTCATCAACGAAAATTCCTGTTGGAGGTACTATTATTCTCTATACCGAGAAGACGGAAAGGTCCACTGTCGAGGTTCCCGATTTTAGCGGTATGACGATAGGAGAAGCAAATAGAACTGCAGCAGAGTATAATCTAAATATCGAAATAAGCGGAAACACCTTATCCGATGTTGCTGTTGTTGCTTATCGTCAAAGCACGGAAGCAGGCACAC
>CAMFPZ010000102.1 GCA_945979635.1 uncultured Eubacterium sp. | reverse complement strand
AGATTCCTCTACGTCTCGTGGGCTCGGAGATGTGTATAAGAGACAGTTCTTCGCCGGTGCTATTGTACTAATCAGCTTTTATTATATAAACAAGTCATACAGTATTCCGTTGTGGGAAAAGTGCTTAATAGGAATGGTTATAATTACAGCGATAGAATTCATTTTCGGAATAGTGTTTAATATCATTATGAATGAAAATGTATGGGATTATTCGAATCTTCCGCTGAACCTTTTCGGACAAATATGCCTGCCTTTTTCAGCACTATGGTTCGTTCTTTCAGGAATTGCCTTCAAGGTACTCGAAAAGGTTTAATCAGCAGTGAAAACTATTTTTACTGCTGATTTTTTGTTGAAATTCTCAATAGATTTATTCAACAGTATTTGTTCCTCCTCGCTAATCGGAACAGCATCCTCGGGATAATCCCATCTTTTGAATGGATAATCACGAATACAAAGCATTTTTCCATCAACAAGTTTCCAAGGCAGCTCCAGAATTTTTCTGCGATTCTTTACGAAATACAACGTTCCGCTACTGCCATTGGACACATTCTTAAAATATGAGAGAGAATCTGCCTCCTTCATAAGGATTCTGATTTTCTGCTCTCTTGGTAAATTTCTAAATTGCTTTCTGTTTATCAGCGGAAAAATGACTACACCGAGAAGTATGATTACACATACAATAATTACAATTTGTACAGGTCTCATAATTCAACTCCGATTGTAATAATTTCGAACGGCTTATAATCAATAACATCCGCTTCGCCTTCAATATCTTCAAGCATATTTAAAAGCTTTACAGGTTTATCAAGCTTAATCGTACCTCTTCTGCCATCAGTTTCACAAAGACGAATAACCTTCATTTTTCCGTTTTCGCTTCTCTTCACGGCTTGAATAAGCAAAGGCTCAAATGATGGAAGAACCGTACAAACATCAGCTTTGACTAAAGGATTATTATATTGCAAGGCAAGCTTATTGATTCCGGATTTAATCGCATCATCGCAATGAGGATAAATCATATAACAAAAGCTATGCTCTCCAATGTCCGAAGTTACATCAGGTCTTATGGTTGCACGAAGTAACGAGAGTGAAATTCTGTTTTCGTCGAATCCAACACCGTATTTTCCGTCATTAATGATTGCAACGCCTGCATCTGTTTCACTAAGATCACACCATTTATGATGACAACATTCGAATTTTGCCTCCTGCCAGGAGGTATTTTTTATTGTATCACGCTCAATATATCCTGCCGACAGGTCGCAAAGTGCCTTTCTGGAAAGAATATTACACGAGAATTCTACCTTTGCAAGCTTATGCTTTTCGTTCCAGAAGACATTATTTTCTACTTCAATTCCCCTACTTTGCCTAAAGAATCTAATGAGCATTGTCCAAGTTGAAGATTCAGTTTTCAATACTGTCCTCAATGTTGCACATTCTCCGTCAAGCTCGATAAGCTCCAGCCCGCCTTCAACAGCTAAATCTATTTGCTTATCCCTATAATTCGGGAGAATATCCCATGCGTCATAATTTCCGGGACAATCGGAGAAAATTTTTAACTTATTGAAATCACCATCATTCCATACACGAGACATAATCTTGTCGTAGAGAGATTCAATAGATCCATCATCATTCATTCTTGCACAATAATATGGTGTATTCACTACTCCGTTTTCGAAAAAGAACCAATCTTCGCTATGCTTCACAGTACGAATTGATTTCGAACTTAAGGAAGGAATATTGGGAATTATCCAATTACCCTTTACGCCATATCGGGTAGATGTTCCACTTTTTTTCGGAATGAATGTTAGAGCATTTCTTTCGAAATTAAGTGTATTAAAGTATTTTGAACCTGTACCGATAATCGTATCAAGAGCAGAATCAATTTCCTCGTAATCCTTTATTGCATCCTCATAAACGGGATGAATATGGGAGCCCGGCAGAATATCGTGAAATTGATTAACAAGAAATCTTTTATAAAGCTCGGTTATTTTCCCCTGCATATTTTCATTACGCAAAACGCAAAGCATCTCGGCATTCCTAAATTTTGATTCGAGCAAACGATTATATCGCTTTAGATTGCTCTTTGTTGTAAAGGTTCCGCGGTGCATTTCGAGATACAGCTCGCCATCCCATATAGAAAGATTATTATTATCCTTAAGATTTCTTTCAAGAAATTCAGTTCCACTCATATGCTCACATTTTGGCATAATCGAAAGCTTTTCAAACCTATGCATAAGCTCAATCATTTCGTCAGTACATCCTGAGCCTCCGTCACCATAACCGAACATATTCATAGTTTGTCCACCTAAATCCTTATCTATATAGGCGTTCCAATTCTCCTGAATCTGGGAAGGTGCATTCCAAGTGATAAAATGAGTTGGCGGAACGCACGCAAGCACCTCGGAGCCGTCAATACCCTTCCATACGAAATTATTATGCGGAAAACGATTTGTGTCATTCCAGGTTGACATCTTATTAGATACAAAATAATCAACCCCGCTCTTTTTCAAAATCTGCGGCATAATCCAGCTATTACCAAATACATCGGGAAGCCACGCGTTATTAACCCTTTTTCCGAACATACGCTCATATGTCTGCTGTCCGTAAAGACACTGACGAATAAGACTTTCAGCATTAGGAATATTACAGTCCGGCTCAACATACATAGCACCAACAGGCTCAAATTGTCCATTTTTCACCTTTTCTTGAAGCTCAAAAAACACTTCGGGATAATATTTTTCGAGCGTTTCATATATGTAAGGTTGAGTATGAGTATATTTAAAGTCCGGATATCTGTCCATTAAGCGAAGTTGAATTAACACTGTTCTTAAATTTTTTTGTACAGCGTGAATTCTACGCCAATAGTATGCAATATCCAGATGTGAATGAGCAATAAGTGCTACATCGCCGCTGCCTTTGTATGTATCATTAGAATAAATTACATCCTCAATATACCTTGCGGCAGAATCAATACCTGATAAATTTTCATCATCAAAATCAATCAAATTCATCGCATTATTGAGCTCGCGATTCAGGAAAGCCCTGTAATCCTCATTAAACAAATCGGATTTGGCAATATCTAAAAGCAGTTCAAAATCCCAAACTAAATCTTGTACCTCGTGATTCAAGGTTGCTATATATGCACCCTCAAAAATCTGGCGACATCCCCTTACGCTAAGACTTTCGGGATTTCGCTCATCATCAGGCTTTGAACGATTATAGCCAATCATTTCGATATTAAGCGTCTTTGTATCATCGACATAAGGAGAGATTAACATTCTCTCACGATTTGGGTCAACGCCGCCAACAAATTTGCCGTTTATTTTTACACAAATTTCTGCTGCGGTTTTTAGCGTAAGCCAAAGCTCCTTGCCCTGTAATTCTGTCGGCACATCAACCTCTGCCTTAATGAATGCCGTTCCGTCCGGAGTAAAATACATATCCCCTTTATTGAGGGGTCGATAATCATCAGAATAATATACATATTCCATTTCGTTAATCTGTCTGCCATCTCTAATGAGCAGATTTTTAATTTCCCATTTTTCAGAGTATATATGCCTTTTCAGCCACGCAAATCTCAAATCCGTGTATTCTTCAGGACGCATAGAGCGTCTAACAACCTTTATATGAGCCATAATCACCCTCCTTACTTGTCCTGAAAATAAGGCTTTTTGCGAATTGCAATAACCTTCACTTCTTGCTTCAAATCGCGTTTTATTTCTTGCTCAAGCCAATCTACACATCTATGCAGAATTAGGCATTTTGAACATTCACCTCTAAACACAACAGTAAGCTCATTTTTTTCATAATCCTCAAATTCTATCCATCCGCCATCGCCTTGAATTTTCGGCTGTACAACATTTTGGATATATTCCTCTATTCTTTTCAAATTATATCTCCTATGCATTTATTACAGAAGACATTATGTCTCTGATTGTCTCAAGTCTAAATTTTGCATTCTCTCCGGAGGAATCAACAATAGAATAATACACCTTAATTTTCGGTTCGGTTCCGGATGGACGAACTGCTATCCACGATCCGTCGTTCAATATGTATTTCAGCACATTTTCCTTGGGCAAATCATTAATCCCAACACTATAATCTATAATCTCCTTAATATTCTCAAAAAGAGTAGTGCCCTTTTGCTTAAATTCGGTCATAAGCGTCTTAATTCTAGCCGCACCATCCTTACCTTTTAGCACGAAGCTATCTAGAGCATCAAGATAATAACCATATTCCTCATAAATATCGTTCAATGCATCAACAAGGGTTTTGCCCAAATTCTTATAATAAGCTGCCATTTGGCATATAAGCATTGACGAAACAACACCATCCTTATCGCGTGTATGTGTTCCAACAAGATAGCCGTAGCTTTCCTCATAGCCAATAACAAATTCACGATCATCGGAAT
>CAMFPZ010000101.1 GCA_945979635.1 uncultured Eubacterium sp. | reverse complement strand
CGGCAGCGTCAGATGTGTATAAGAGACAGATTTATATATTAAGGCTTTATATCGCTTGAAATGATGGTGATATTAAAGTATAATAAAACTACTATTTGTGAAAGGTGGATGATTTATGAAAAAGGTTGCGATTATTATGGGCTCCGATAGTGATTTGCCTGTGGTAACACCCGCTATTAAGCAACTAAAGGAGCTGAATATCGAGACTGAGGTTAGAGTTATGTCAGCTCATCGTACTCCCGAGGAGGCTCACGAATTTTCGAAGAATGCTGCGGACAACGGCTTTGGCGTAATTATTGCGGCGGCAGGTATGGCAGCTCATTTGGGAGGCGTTCTTGCAGCTTCTACTATCCTTCCGGTAATCGGGATTCCTTGCTCTGCCAAGGTGCTCGACGGAATGGATGCAATGCTTGCAACAGTTATGATGCCTCCGGGAATCCCTGTTGCGACAGTCGGCGTAAATGCTGCAAAGAATGCGGCGTTGCTTGCGGCGGAAATTTTGGCAGTAGGTGATAGCGACCTTGCAAGGAAGCTTCTTGAAATGCGTGAGGATATGCGTGCACAGGTTATCGAAAAGGATAAGGCACTTCAAGAAAAGCTCAAAGAGCTTTAATCATAAATCATTTATTATATAAGGACAGAAGGAGAAGTTATGGAAAAGAGTTTTAGCGATAGCTACGCAGCAGCAGGCGTGGATGTAACAGCAGGATATGAATCGGTTGAGCTTATAAAATCTCATGTTAAGCGTACAAATATTCCGGGCGTTCTAGGCGGAATCGGTGGCTTCGGCGGAATGTTCGAGCTCGGATTAAAGGATTATAAGAATCCGGTGCTCGTTTCGGGTACGGATGGCGTCGGCACAAAAATTAAGCTTGCATTCCTTATGGATAAGCACGACACAATTGGTATCGACTGCGTTGCAATGTGTGTAAACGATGTTGCCTGCTCCGGTGCAAAGCCGTTGTTTTTCCTTGATTATATTGCTTGTGGCAAGAATTATCCCGAAAAAATTGAGCAAATCGTAAAGGGCGTTGCTGACGGATGTGTTATGTCGGGATGTGCTCTCGTTGGCGGTGAAACAGCAGAGCATCCGGGTATGATGCCAAACGAGGAATACGACCTTGCAGGATTTACCGTTGGCGTGGGCGAAAAGGACAAGCTCGTTACAGGTGAGCATCTTAAGGCCGGTAATGCAATCATCGGCGTGGCTTCATCAGGTGTTCATTCAAACGGCTTTTCACTTGTTCGTAAGGTGTTTGATATAAACGAAAAAACGATTGATGTTTATTATGATGAGCTTGGCGGCAAGCTGGGAGAGACTCTCCTTACTCCGACAAGAATCTATGTTAAGCCGCTTTTGGCTCTTATGGACGAAATCAGAGTAAACGCAATTTCCCATATAACAGGCGGAGGATTCTATGAAAATGTTCCGAGAATGCTCAACGATGACACTCTTGCAGTAATAGAAAAGGATAAGTGCTTCAAGCTTCCTATCTTCGACCTTATTCAAAAAACAGGTAATATTCCGGAGCACGATATGTATAATACCTTTAATATGGGTACCGGCTTGATGCTTGCTGTTGACAGCGACAAGGCTGATGAGGCAGTAAGAATTCTTCAGGCAAACGGCGAACAGGCTGCAATCATCGGCGAAATTAAAGACGGCGAAAAGGGTGTTGAACTGGTATGATGAATATTGCTGTTCTTGTTTCCGGAGGAGGAACAAATCTTCAGGCACTAATTGATGCACAGAAGAACGGGATAATAAAAAACGGAAAAATCACCTGCGTCATTTCTTCTAACCCAAATGCCTATGCACTCCAAAGAGCGAAGCAAAATGACATCAAAACAGTAGTTCTTAACAGAAAGGACTATGATGATGTTCATAAGTATTCCGCCGATTTGAGAGATATATTATTAGAAGAAAAAGCGGATTTAGTAGTTTATGCAGGATTTATGACTATTCTTGACGAACAGGTTGTAAAGGCATTTCCGAATAAGATGATGAATGTTCATCCCGCACTCATTCCGTCGTTTTGCGGAAAGGGATTTTACGGACTTCATGTTCACGAGGCTGTGCTCGAAAGCGGAGTAAAGCTAACAGGTGCAACTGTTCATTTTGTAACTGAGGAATGTGACGGCGGTCCGATTATTCTCCAAAAAGGCGTTGAGGTGCAAAACGGCGATACTCCCGAAACACTCCAAAAACGAGTTATGGAGCAGGCTGAATGGAAAATTCTCCCACAGGCGGTTTCACTTTTCTGCGAGGGCAGAATAAAGGTGGATGGAAAAATAACAGAAATAATTTGAGGTACATAATATGGAAAAGGTTTCATTGCTCAAAGAGCTTAATACAAATTCATACCCCGGCAGAGGTATCGTTCTCGGAAGGTCTGCCGACGGCAAAAATGCTGTAATCGCATATTTCATTATGGGCAGAAGCGTAAACAGCCGTAATAGGATTTTTGAAGAAAACGATAGAGGCGGAATCCGTACAAAGGCGTTTGATGAATCAAAGATGGAGGATCCGAGCCTAATTATCTATAATCCTGTTTTGAAGCTCGGCGAAAAAACAATCGTAACAAACGGTGACCAAACAGACACCATTTTCGATTATCTTGAGGATGGCAAGACTGTTTTTGAGGCACTTCAAAGCAGAGAATTTGAGCCTGATGAACCGAACTATACTCCAAGAATTTCCGGTGTATTAGAGAAAAACGGCGATTATATGCTCTCTATTTTGAAGTCAAACAACGGCAAGCCACAGTGTGTAAGAAATTATTTTGAATATCCTGCCGAAGCCGGAATGGGACATTTCATTCATACATACAAATGCGACGGCAATCCTATTCCAAGCTACGAGGGTGAGCCTACGCCTGTTGAAATCGGTAATGATGATATTGATGAATTCACCTCAATGGTTTGGGAAAATCTTAATGAAGACAATAAGGTTTCGCTTTTCATAAGATATATCAATCTCGAAACAGGTGAGCAGCAGAGCCGAATTGTAAATAAGAATCAGTAATTTCGGAGGACAGTATGAGAGTTTTAGTTGTTGGCTCGGGCGGTCGCGAGCATGCCCTGATAAAAAAGATAAAAGAGTCGAGCAAGGTAGATTACATTGCCTGCTGCCCCGGAAACGGCGGAATTTCCTACGACGCCGAATGCTTTAATGTCGGTGCAACCGATATAGATGGAGTTGTTGCTCTTGCAAAGAAAATTGAGGCTGATTTAGTTGTTGTTGCTCCCGATGATCCGCTTGTTATGGGTATGGTTGACGCACTCAACGATGCAGGATTTGCTACCTTTGGACCAAGAGCAAATGCTGCTATCATAGAAGGCTCAAAGGTTTTCTCAAAGGAGCTTATGCAAAAGTACAATATCCCGACGGCTGAATACAAGGTTTTTGATAACGCCGACGAGGTTATGGCATATATTAAAGAGAAGAATGAATTTCCGACAGTAATCAAGGCTGACGGTCTTGCCCTCGGAAAGGGCGTAATTATTCCCGAAAGCTTCGAGGAGGCTGAAGCAGGAGTAAAGGAAATAATGGAGGATAAGATTTTCGGTGACAGCGGAAATAATGTTGTTGTCGAGGAATTTCTTACCGGTCCGGAGGTTTCTGTTTTGGCATTCACCGATGGAAAATGTGTAAAGCCAATGGTTAGCTCTATGGACCATAAGCGTGCACTTGATGGCGACAGGGGTCTTAATACAGGTGGTATGGGTACGGTTTCTCCAAATCCGTATTATACCGACGAGGTTGCAAAGGAATGTATGGAAAAAATCTTCATTCCTACTATAAACGCAATGAACGAAGAGGGAAGAACCTTTAAGGGTTGTCTCTACTTCGGACTTATGATTACGCCAAAGGGTCCGAAGGTAATAGAATATAATTGTCGTTTTGGTGACCCTGAAACACAGGTTGTATTGCCGAGATTAAAAACAGATATAATTGATATTTTTGAAGCAATTAATAATGAAACACTATCCGATTTAGATATTGAATGGGACGAAAGAGCCTGCACCTGTGTAATTATGGCTTCGGGCGGATATCCGAAATCATATCCAAAGGGAATTGAAATTAAGGGCTTAACCAACGGTCAGCTTGATGGCGTTACTGTTTATCATGCAGGAACAAAGCTCGACGGCGAGAGGCTTGTAACGAGCGGCGGTAGAGTGTTAGGTGTGACAGCACTTGGCGACACTCTTGAAAATGCACTCGAAAAATCCTATGCCGGTGTAAAGACTATTGAGTTTGAAGGTGCTCATTATCGTAATGACATTGGAAAAAGAGCCCTTGGAGCTTTGAAATAATTTAATAAATTGTGAATTTTTAGAAAAAATACAATTTGTTATTGACAATTATACAAATAGCAATTATACTTAGTATGTGCTAAAAATCATACATAGGGATATATTATGTCTTTGTG
>CAMFPZ010000100.1 GCA_945979635.1 uncultured Eubacterium sp. | reverse complement strand
TCGAGCAATTAAAGGATTATATTGCACAAGGTAGATGGAATGTTACGGGTTCTGCTTTTGAAAACGGTGATGTAAATTGTCCGTCTCCCGAAGCATTATTTAGAAATATTCTTATAGGCAATTCGTATTTTGATGAAAAGTTCGGTAAGAGAAGCGTTGATATTTATTTACCCGACTGCTTTGGTTTTGGCTGGGCTCTTCCAAGCATTGCCTACCATTCAAATCTAAAAGGTTTTACTACCCAAAAGCTCGCTTGGGGAAGTGCTTACGGGGTTCCTTTTGATATTGGAAAATGGTATGGTGTTGACGGCAACTATATTTATGCTTCTTGCAATCCTCACGATTATTATTTCACTCTAACAAAGCTTCGTGACTGGGATTTCGTAACCAACAAGCTTAACGAGAATGAGAAGTATGGTCTTAATTGGACATATATGTTTCATGGAATCGGCGATAGGGGAGGTGCCCCTCAGGAGGCTACTGTAAGATTTGTTGAAAACGAAATTGCAAGGAATGAAAATGATGATATTGAAGTAATTGCCGCATCAGCGGATAAAATTTTCCGTGATATTGATAATGAGCTTTCACAAGAGGTTCGTGATAATCTTCCGGAATGGAAAACTGAACTAGTTATGCAAAATCATGGTGTTGGAGGATATACCTCGCGTGCAATCGGTAAGCGTTGGAATGCAAAATGCCAAATTCTTGCAGATATTGCAGAGCGAAGCGGTGTAATTGCGGATTATTTCGGTTTAGCAGATTATAATGAGGAGTCTATCGAAAAGGGATGGAAGCGTGCTATTGCCCACCAATTCCATGATGATACACCGGGAACCTCCTGCCAGCGTGTTTATAGACGCTCTTGGAATGATTATGCTTTGAGTATTAATCAACTTTCCGGTGAGACAGAAGCATCGTTGAAGGCAATCAGCAGTGCTGTAAATACCTCATTTTGTAAAGGCATTCCTGTTATTGTTTATAACAATTTGGAGCAGGAGCGTTGCGATACAGTTACTGTAAGACTTAGTAATATATCATCACGCTTTGTCAGAGTGTTTAATGACAGAAATAAGGAGATTGCATCACAGATTATTTCCGACAGTAATGGAGTAAAGACTATTATTTTTAAAGCGGATATTCCGTCCTTGGGAGTCAGCGTTTTTGATATAAGACCAAGCGATAAGGAAAAGCAATATAAATCGAAGCTTAAGGTGAGTGATAATCAACTGGAGAATTCTAAATATATTGTTACACTTAATAAAAACGGAGATATTTCTTCAATTATTGATAAACAGGATAATGAGAGGGAAATTCTCAAAAAGCCTATTGCATTCGGCTTGTTTAATTATAGCGGCTCAAAGGATTGGCCTGCTTGGGAAATGAATTTCAATCAGGCAAATAAAGAACACGACAGAATACCTCGTTTAGGCAGTGTAAAAATAGCCGAAAAAGGACCGGTACGAGTAGCCCTTGAGGTTATTCAAAGAGAGGGCAGAAGCGAATTCAAGTCATATATTTGTTTATCCGACGGCGGAGAAATTGTTGAGGTATATAACGAAATCGAATGGCAATCTCTTCGTACAATGTGTAAGAATAGATTTGCTTTTGTCGCAAAGAATGAAAAGGCAACCTTTGATCTCGGACTTGGTGCTATCGAAAGATCAAATATGAACGAGAAGTTGTTTGAGGTGCCTGCACAACTATGGGCAGATATTACTGATGAAAGCGGTCAGTTTGGTGTTTCTGTTATAAGCGAATGTAAGCACGGTTGGGATAAGTATAACGATAATACATTGAGACTAACTGTGCTTCATACACCAAAAAAGAATTACAGAATAGACAGTATGCAATCTATGATGGATTTAGGTAAGAATATATATTCTTATGCCATATTCTCTCATAAAGGAAAGTTAACTGAAAAGACTCAGTATCAAGCTAGAGCTTTTACAACTCCTCTTGTTGCTGTAGCAACAGATGTGCATAATGGAATTCTTGAAAGCGGTTATTCGTTCTGTAGTATGAGCGATAATTCAGTAATTCTTCGTGCTTTGAAGCCGTCCCATCATTCTAAGACTGATGAAATTATTGTACGCTTCAATGAAGGTTCAAATAAGCATATATCCGACTTTTGCTTTGGCTTGGGTGAAGGCATAGAATCCGCCCGAGAGCTGTGGGCAAGTGAGGAATATCGTCGTGAAGCGAAGGTTGTTGACGGAAAGCTTGTTTGCGATTTTGAGCCATATGAGGTTAAAACCTTTGGATTGATATTGAAAAAACCAATTACTCTTGGCGAAAAGTCAATTTCTACTCCTATTTTAATTGATTATGATGATAGAAATGAAAAATATAATATTCCAAATGGTCTATTTAAGCGTAATATAAAGGCATTTGGAACTGATTTTGTAATTGAAAAGAACGCTTATATGCACGCAAATGGACAAACTCTGACCTGCCAAAAGGGAGAAAGTGTTGTGCTCCTTTGTGCGGCTATCGGTGACGATATTGATGCTGAGTTTATAGTTGATTCAAGGCCTGAAAAAAAGAGAGTCAATTCTATTACAGAGGCTTATGCTCGCTGGGATTTATATGATTTCAAGGAAACTGCTTATATCAAAAAAGGAAACCTTGGATGGGAGTTTACACATTGTCTTGATGAAAACTCGAATGTTCAGTATGCAAAGTCGTTATATTTTTGGGTATTAACCTTTGATGGTTCTGTTACTCTACCTGTGAATGATAATTTGATTGTTCTTGCCGCTTCAACGGTCAATGGAAATAAGGGCTTGATGGTTACCCCGTTGATTGATGAAATTGATAATAATCGTCCGTTTACATTTAGAATGAATCTTAAGGAAAAAATCCGATATTTTAATTCAAAAATGGTTTGGAATCTAAACGATAAGGATAATTTCATATCGCATTGGAACAACGGAAAAAACGGTAAACGAGTTGAACAAACCGGTAAGCGAGCAAAAACAAGAACAGTAGAAACGGTAGGACATTGATATGAAACTAAAGCTTGATGAAAATTGGACTACGAAGAATAATGGTTATCCGTTATTCGACAGTGAGGTAGAACGCTATATTTCTGTTGTACCTAATGAGCACCAGCTTCGTTTGCAGGAAAAGCCTTTTTATGCGTTTTTGCATTTCGGTATGAATACCGCTAACGATAGAGAATGGGGAAATGCAACGGAAACAGTAAAGGACTTCGATATTTCAAAGGTTAAGCCGGCTCAATGGGTAAAGGCTGTTAAGGCGGCAGGTATGACCGGTATTATTCTAACCTGCAAGCATCACGACGGCTTTTGCCTTTGGGACACAAAAATGACCGATTTTAAGGCCACTAATTCTTTGATTGGTATGGATATAGTTAAGGCAGTTGCGGATGAATGCTATTGCAACGATATTGATTTCGGAGTTTACCTTTCTCCGTGGGATATGCACGAAAAGACCTATGGTACGCCGGCATATAATGATTACTTTGTCGCACAACTTACCGAGCTTTGTACTAATTACGGAAAGCTCTTTGAAGTATGGTTTGATGGTGCAAAGGGTGCCGATGCAAAAGCCTTTACCTATGATTGGCAAAGATATTATGATGTTATTCATAAGCTTCAGCCGGATGCAAATATTGCTGTTTGCGGTGAGGATATTCGTTGGGTCGGAAATGAAGCGGGAAAAACAAGAAAGAGCGAATATTCCGTTGTTCCGAGTTCTCTACGCAAATGTGAGGCAGTAGAGAAGAACTCACAACAAGGAGTGGATGATGCCCAAAGACTCCAAAGAATTGATACTATGGACGAGGATTTAGGCTCCAGAGCAATACTAAAGACTAATGAATATCTTTGCTGGTATCCGGCACAGGTCGATGTGTCCATTCGAAAGGGCTGGTTCTATCATAAAAAGGATGATAAAACTGTAAAAAGTGTAAAAAAGTTGCTGAATATTTATATTAATTCTGTCGGTAATAATTGTGTTCTCTTGCTAAATATACCACCTAATAAAAATGGTGTTATACATTCAAAGGATACGACTGTATTAAAAAAATTAGGCAGAAAAATCAGTGAAATGACACAAAATCCGGTCATCGAAAGCAAACCCGGTGAATTAAGTAAGGAACAAGGCTATCTTGAATATCTCTTTGATTCTCCAAAGAAATTGAAATATTTTATTGCAAGCGAGGATATTTCACAAAGCCAACGAGTAGAAAAATTTGATCTTTATCTCCTAAAACCAAACGGAAAATACAAAAAAGCGTACAGCGGTACGATTATTGGCTCAAGGAAGATTGTAAAGTTAAAAGGTAAGGCTCTCGGTGCACTCTTTATTATTCGTCAGAGTCGCAGCAACCCTGTAATAAAATCAATCGGCTTTTATGAATAACTAAACAAAAAACAACTATCTACCAATGGTAAATAGTTCAGACTGTAGATAAACCCCATTATTGCGA
>CAMFPZ010000099.1 GCA_945979635.1 uncultured Eubacterium sp. | reverse complement strand
GAGATTCCTCTACGTCTCGTGGGCTCGGAGATGTGTATAAGAGACAGATAGTTTGACTAGATTTCTTGCTGTATAGCCGATAGCTATTCCTGCGAGAATGACGCCTATTATGCCGCCCTCGGTCGCAATTTCCAAAAATAAATTATGTGCGTGCGAACGATTTATGCCGAGCTGTGAAATAAGCTCCTGGTGAATATTCTCCGTTCCGGCTCCCAATCCTATTAACCAATTTTCCCTAAACAGATTTGCACAAACACCCCATATTGCAATTCGGTTACTGTTTGATGCCAGGAATTCATTTCCGTTTGCTGAGTTTGCGTACCGAAGCGAGATGGTAAGCGGTATTCCTATGGCTAAAACAAATATAAACGGCAATAGATTTTTGAAAATTCTTTTGTTGCTGACAAGCAGAGTGAAGAGCGATAATGCAATAGCTATATATGCACCTCTGGATTCTGTGCAGAGTATTCCCACCAGCGAGAATATCAAGCAAAATCTACTGATTTTTCTGTTTCTGGAGTGCTTGAAGAAAATTGATGAGAATGCACAAAATGGTATTGTTATAGCCAAGAATGTTGCAAGAATGAGCGGGTTGTCGAAGGTTGCAGATGCTCTTGAGGCGTACGGATAGTTTACTATTTCAAACGGGAATAGATTGAATATTTTGTCATTAAATTCGTAGTATAATGGATTCGCAACTGTAAAATTGAACCAATCCGTGTATTTCGAAAGATTATATGTAACGAATTCGAGAATAGCAATAATGCCGATTATTCCCGATGAAATATTCAGTGCTGTAATAGCGTTTTTCAGCTTTTCCTTTTGATTAACCATATTTGCAATTTCAAGATAAGCCAAGAAGCATCCCATCCACAGCAAGCCTATCAGGGAAGAAAGAATATGAGTATTGCTCCATATTCCTGAGATAATCATATACCCCATATATCCCATATATGCCTTGCCGAGAGTACCTATCTTAGCGTTTCTTCCGGTTTTTTTGAAATGAATCAAAAACGGTATATAGAAAAAGAACACAAATAATGGTGCTATATATTCGGGAAGCGTGAACGAAACCCCGATTATAGCCAAAAGAATGCCAAATAGCGATTTATCGCTTTTTGTGCTTTGCTCTATCATTTGCTTACTCCTTGATTAACGATTGCTTGTTTTGAGTTCGTAATATCTATTTTGATAATATCACAACAAAATCAGTATTGCAATATCTTTTATTGTTATATTTATATGATGCGTAATTGGAATTTTATATCATATTTTCAATTATGCATAAATAAAACTGTTGCAAATGCTCTTTTAATAGTGTATAATTTACAAGAATATATTTTAATATAGGAGTGATTTTGTGGACGAAAAGATTTTTGACGCAAATAACGACCTCGTCGAAAAGGATAAAGCCTTGGAGGAGGACAAGAAGTCTGAAGAAAAAGAAACCCAAGGTACTACCGCCGTACAGGAAGAAAATGACGGCTGGAAATTTGATGCTGAGGCACCGACTCTAAATGACAGTGTTGTTTCGAACGATGAATTTGAAATTCAAATTCCGGCATCAAATCCGTATGAAACAGCACCCCGTCCAACTAAATCGGCATCTGCTGTTCAGGTACAGGAGAAGAAGCCGAGTCAGGGCAAAAACGAGAAGGTACTCTTTGCTGCAATTTCTGTTGTTATGGCTGTTTTGCTTGCGGTCAGTGCATTCTTCGGCGTTATGTATTACACAAGGCCAAACAGCGACGAAAAGATGAATCCGGGCAATGTTGCCATGACAGTGGGCGAAACTCCGGTTTCTATCGGCATGTATAATTATTACTATACCTGCATCAGCCAGAATTATATTAACTATGCAAGCTATGGTTACTACGATATTAATACATCAAAGCCTTATGATGAGCAGAATACAACCGATGATGACGGTACAGAGCTAACTTGGGCACAAAAGTTTGAAAACGATACTATTAACCAAATTCAGTATATTACAGCATACTATGAAGAGGCTGTTGCAAATGGTGTAAAGCTTACCGATACTCAAATTGAGAATGTTAAGCAAAGCCTAGATGGCATAAAAAGCACTGCTGCCGACAGCGGTAAGTCGGTGAACGAGTATATTGCAGAAATTTACGGTGAACACTGCGGATATGCAACTCTCGAAAAAATGCTCGAGCAATGCTATATTGCAGAAAATTATTATCAGCAAAAGCAGTTTAGCTTTGAAATAACTGCCGAGCAGGAGCAGGAATATTTTAATGAGCACAAAGAGGATTACGAGAATGTAAGCTTCGCCTATCTCCAAATTCCATACCAAGAGGGCGAAGAAAAGGAAGCTCTCGATAAGGCTAACAAATATGCAGGCGAGATTGCTACGGTTGACGATATGAAAAAGCTTGTTCCGGTAGCCTGCGAGGACCTTATTAGCCTTTATGTTGCCCAGGGCTATGCCCAAACGGCAGATGAATGTGCACAAATGCTTGCGGCAAATATCGAGGTTTCAATTTCTGCCGATGAGGCAGGCTTCATTGACGAGGCTATAGATTGGCTATTCTCCGAAAAAACCGCAGTAGGCTCTTGTTCTGCCTTTGATGATTCGGCTAACAGTACGGTCTATATTCTTCTAAAGACATCCGAGCCCGCTGCAGATGAAAGTGTTGTTTATGCTGTTCGTCATGTCCTCATTATGCCAAAGGCTGAAGAAAGTGAAGATTCACAGAGCTCTGACGGAGCCACGAAGGAATTCACACAGGAGCAATGGGACGAAGCCGAGAAGAAGGCAAACGAAATTCTCGATGAATTTAACTCAACAGAAAAAACAGAGGATGATTTTGCTGCACTCGCAGAGAAGTATTCTGAGGATACTGAATCAACCTCAAAGGGTAGCTCCGGAATATACGGTGGTCTTTATGAGGGTGTAAAGCTGGGACAGATGGTGCCAAGCTTCGAGAATTGGTCGATTGATGCGGCCCGTAAATACGGCGATGTAGAAATCGTAAAGTCTGATTATGGATTCCATATTATGTTCTTCGTAGAAAATACAAAGCAGTATTTGTATGAATGTAAGCAGTCTATCAGAACTGAAATGGAGGACGAATTCATTAAATCCGCAGAAATTAAAAAGCATAAGGCGGCTATGAAAAAGGTTAAGGTTGCACAGCCTACAAGCTCACAGACGGACGATACTGCCGCAAATGACTAAAAAACACTTGTAAAATTCTGCTTTTTAGTATAAAATATTATCGAAATTCACAAAAAGGAAGATAAAAATGTCAAAGGATAACGAAACAAAGCTCACAAAAGAAGAAAAGGCACAGGCAAAAGCAGATAAGAAATTTGCAAAGCTTGAGGCAAAATACGATAAGGCATACGAGAGAAAGGAGGCTCTTTCCGAAAGAATTGATGCTCTTAAGACTGAAATTCTTAACGAACCCGACCAGTCAAAGAAGGATAAACTCCGTTCAAAGAGAGATGCACTTATCAGTGAAAGAAATTCAATAATTATCACAGAGGATAAGCTTGTGCTTCCTATGGCTCCAAAAACAAAGAAGCTTATTACAGCAATCATTGCTGTTGTTCTTGTTATTGCAATGCTGTTTACATATGTTGCAACAGGTGCAGTAAGAAAGGGCATTTCGGCTACTCTCGGCTGGCCGCAGGGTGTGTTTACAGCCTATACAATTAAGGATGCCGACGGCGAAAAGCATAGCGTAAAGGTTAGTACATATAATTATTATTTTGCTATGTACTACAATAATCTCCAGAGTACTGTTAAGCAGTATAATCAATACGGAATTGACCTTGCAGAAGCAAATATGGAGGTAGATTTCGACAAGAAGCTTTCAAAGCAGGAAAGAACCGAGGACGGCAAGACTCAAACCTGGCTTGAATATATTCAGGACGAGGTTATGAAGCAAATTAAGGCTACATATATGTACTACTATATGGCTGTAAAGGCTAATGATGGCGTTGAGCCTGAAATTACCGAGGAGCAGCAAAGCGAAATTGACGAGGCTCTCGAAAACTATAAGACATCTGCTAATAATTACGGCTTTACTCTTTCAGGCTATTTTGAAGCCGCAATGGGTAAGGGCGTAACCGAAGAGGTTTTCATTCACGAGGCAAAGGTTGCTTATATCAGCGAAAACTATGCACAAGAGTATCAAGAGGAGCTTGCCAATAAGGAATATGACCAAGAAGACCTCGAAAAGTACAGAGATGAAAATCTTGCTGATTTGAAATCTGTTGACATTATGCTCTTCGAGTGCGATAACGAGGATGATGCGAAGGCATTTAAGGCAGAGCTTAAGGCTGATGGCTCAAATTTCGCAGACCTTGCTTCAAAGTACAGTGAGGATGATTGGGATAAGCAGGCAAATAAGAATCCTGTTGAAACAACATATAATGCAATTACATACGCAACTATGAAGAACCTTTCCTACGCTGTATCTACT
>CAMFPZ010000098.1 GCA_945979635.1 uncultured Eubacterium sp. | reverse complement strand
ATTATATGTATCAAAAATGGAACTTATTTTTACTCCCTTTGGACAATCTGAACAATAGTCACATCCTGTACAGGGAATAATTTTCTTTTCATTTATGATATCTGCAACATTTTGACAAATCTTGAATTCAACATCGCTCATAGCCTTAAAATCAGTAAGGCTATCGAGATTATCCTGCATTTGCTCGGTTGAGTTCATTCCGCTCAGGATTGTAATAACATTGTCGAAGCTTCCAACGAAACGAATAGCCCATGAAGCGATACTCTTTTCGGGGCTATTTGCCTTAAGAATATCCTGTGCCTCCTGTGGTATATTAACAAGCTTTCCACCTCTTACAGGCTCCATAACAATTACAGGAATTTCAGCTTCTGTCAAGATTTCATATTGAGTCTTTGCATCCTGATTCTTCCAATCAAGATAATTCATTTGAATTTGAGCAAAATCCCAATGATGTGAAGCAACAATTTCTCTCAAATCGTCGATTGTACCATGAAAGGAGAAACCGATATTCTTTATCAGGCCTTGCTTTTGCTTTTCTAAAAGGAAATCATATGCTCCGTATTTCTCGCATTTTTCAAAATTCTTCTTATCAAGTGAATGGAGAAGATAGAAATCAAAGCAATCAATTCCTGTTCTTTCGAGCTGCTTTTTGAATATCTTTTCCATATCACTTGGAGATTTGCACATCCAAATAGGAAGCTTATCGGCAAGATAATAGGTTTCTCTAGGATATTTTTTTAAAGCCTGACCAATAAATTTTTCACTTTTTCCTGCATGATACATAAAGGCGGTGTCAAAATAATTCACACCATTTTCATATGCCATATCAACGATTTCTTGTGATTTTTTGTAATCAATAAGATTTTCTGCTTTTATCTTACCTAACGACTTACAAGGAAGACGCATATTACCCAGACCAAGTCTAGAAACCTCTATATTTTTGAATTTTACTCTATCTACCATAGATTATTCCTTTACCCATGTAACACCCTGTGGCGTGTCTTTCAAAATAATTCCTTTAGCCTTTAGTTCGTCGCGAATTGCATCGGCGGTTGCCCAATCCTTATTCGCTCTTGCTTGTTGACGCTTTTCTATAAGTTCTTCAATTTCGTTATCAATATCATTAGATTTTCTGTTATATACGATACCGAGAACTCCACAAAGCTCATCAAACATATTTGCAGCAGTATTGCAAACATTTTTGCTGACATCCTTATTAATGATTTGTGTATTAATATCACTTACCAAATCAAATATTGCCGCAATACCATCGGCAGTATTAAGGTCGTCATCCATAGCCTCAATGAATTGTGCCTTTCTGGCTCTAATTCTTTCGATTAATTCCGAATCATCGGCTATTTCGTCACTTGCATTTTTAATTGCAAAATCAAGACTGTCACGACATGTATAGAGTCTTTCAAGAGCGGATTTACATTGTTCAAGAATTTCCAAGCTGAAATTAATCGGAGAACGATAATGTGATGAAATAAGGAAATATCTAATCACCTCATAGCCGTAAACCTCTGCTATTTCTCTTACTGTTTTGAAATTGCCCAGAGATTTGCTCATTTTTACATTATCAACATTTATATATCCGTTATGCATCCAATACTTTGAGAAAGGTGCATCATTTGCCGCCTCTGATTGGGCAATTTCGTTTTCGTGGTGAGGGAAAATTAAATCCTGTCCGCCACAGTGAATATCAATGGTATTTCCAAGATACTTTCTATTCATTGCCGAGCATTCAATATGCCAACCCGGTCTACCCTTTCCCCAAGGAGAATCCCAATAGGGTTCCCCTTCCTTTGCAGCCTTCCATAATGCAAAATCGAGCGGATCCTCTTTCTTGTCACCAACAGCAATTCTGGCACCTGATTTGAGATCGTCAATCGGTTGATGCGAGAGCTTTCCATAGCCCTTAAATTTTAGTGTACGATAATACACATCCCCATCAACTTCATAAGCAAATCCCTTTTCTTCAAGAGATTTTATGATTTCTATTATTTCATCAATATTTTCGGTTGCTTTTGGATGAATGCTTGCGTCCTTAAAGTTCAAGCCGTGGGCATCTGTCCAAAATTCATTAATATACTTCTTTGAAATCTCTTCAAATGTAGAGTTTTCTTCATTTGCTCTCTTAATTATTTTGTCATCAACATCAGTAAAATTCTGAACAAACTTTACATTATAGCCTCTGTATTCAAGATACTTACGAAGAACATCAAATACGCATAGCGGCCTTGCATTTCCGATATGAATATAATTATAAACCGTAGGACCACAGGCATAAATCTTTACCTCGTTTTCATTTACGGGCACAAATTCTTCCTTCGTTCTTGACAATGTATTAAATACTTTCATTCTGCATCTCCTTTATTCTCTTTATATTTTCTTCAAGCTCGGCAATTTTTGCTTCGTTTGCCTTAATAGCATTCATAAGCGGATCCGGAATATGAATTTGGTCAAGGTCATCGACTCTTTCTCCATCTATTCTAACGACTTCTCCCGGAACTCCGACAACAGTAGCATTTGCTTCAACATCCTTAACTACAACAGCACCTGCCGCAACCTTTGCATTCTTTCCGATTGTGATTGGTCCGAGAACCTTTGCACCTGCACCAATCATAACTCCGCTTTCGATAGTTGGATGACGCTTTCCGATATCCTTTCCTGTACCGCCAAGCGTTACTCCTTGATATATCATTACATCGTCACCGACCTCAGCCGTTTCTCCAATAACTATACCATGACCATGGTCAATAACTACCCTTCTTCCTATTGTGGCTCCCGGATGAATTTCTATACCGGTTTTATGTGCTGAATGCTGACTGATTGCTCTGGCAATAAATGGCATATTATGCTTAAAAAACCAGTTTGCTCTCTTGTGTGAACGCAATGCCTTAAATCCGGGATACAATAATATTACCTCTAATGGATTTTCGGTTGCAGGATCGTGAGCAATAAAGCTTCTGACATCCTCCATATATTGCTTAAACATATAATAAACACCTTTCAAAAAAACAAACTGCCTCTATCCGAAGACAGAGGCAGTATTACTGCGGTTCCACTCTGATTTATACTTGACTACCAATATAGCCTTGCCTTTAACGGAGCTGCCGTTTCGGAATACTATAATCTTCCTCCGAAAAGCTCATAGGTGCATTTCATAAAATAGCTAACGCAGAACTTCCACCAACCATCTGCTCTCTGATTTAGCCTTAGATTATTACTTCTCCTAATCAACGCCTTTATACTTATTATATTCAATTTATAGAAAAATGCAAGACTTATTTTGTTTTAATAAGATGCCAACCATCGATAGTATATTTTATTCCGCTCAATATCGTTACTATGCCGGCAATCCAAAAGGCAACTGAGCAATAAATGTTCAACCATTCAGGAGCGTTAAATCCATTTGTTGCGATAATGATTTCTTGGTCCTTTTCAAGAATCGCCAAAATAAGAAAGGTCATACCCGTAGTTGACATTTGGATAAAGGTTTTTGCTTTTCCAAATGCATTTGCCGCAATAACCTCGCCTTCAACAGTCGCCGCCATTCTCATACCGGCAACGAGAAATTCGCGAGCCATCATCAGCATAATTACCAAATCGGTTCTAAAGCCAAGATTGATTTGAATTAAAAATGCAGCAAGTACAAGTGATTTATCCGAAAGTGGATCCATAAGCTTTCCGAAGTCTGTCACAAGTCCCCTCTTTCTCGCTATGTAGCCGTCAACATTATCGCTGATGCAAGCAACAAAATATACAAGAAGTGCCGCAACCCAATGATATCTAAACTGCCACAATGAAAACAACCATAAAAACGGAATACACAAAAATCTAAAAACAGTAATTTTGTTAGGTAAATTCATTTTAAAACCTCTCCAATTAAATCATATCCGTCAAAATCGGTAATTATAACATTAACAAAATCACCGATATTAAGCTTTTCGTTTGAGGAAAAAACAATAGCAGAATCAATTTCAGGAGCATCCATATATGACCTTCCGAAATATCTATCATCCTTCACATCATCAACAACAACCTCATACACCTTCCCTACTCTGTTTTTGTTTACCTGCTCGGTAATAAAGAGTTGAGTAGTCATAATTATCTCTTGACGGCGTTTTTTTACATCGTCGTCAATTTGATTTTCCATATCGAATGCAGGAGTATCCTCCTCCGGAGAAAAAGCAAAGCATCCCATTTTGTCAAACTGCATCTCCTTAACGAAATCACAAAGATGCTCAAACTGTTTTTCTGTTTCCCCGGGAAAACCAACCATAAAAGTTGTTCGAAGTGCTAATCCCGGAATTAAGCTTCTCATTTTTTCGATAACATACCTATACTCGTTTGAAGTTCCGACGCGATTCATATTCTTTAGAACAGTATCATCCGCGTGCTGAAGCGGAATATCAATGTATTTACAAATCTTATCGTTTTTTGCGATTACATCAATGAGTCTGTCGGTTATCCTATGTGCCT
>CAMFPZ010000097.1 GCA_945979635.1 uncultured Eubacterium sp. | reverse complement strand
TACCTGACTCACTGTATTCCCTCCCTCCGACCATCGGGGGTTATTTGATAATTTTGATATCGCAAAGATTATATAAAAATTTTAAAGCATTGTCAAGTATTTTATAAAAGAATGTGAATAAATTTTGAAATTTGTCGTTTTTCGCACTTTGTAATGCAAAAATATTGGGACAGCGTGCAAAAAACATCCAAACGCTGCCCCAAAATCTTCTTATGCCAATACTAATCCTCTTATTGCAAAATATCCGATTACAACTATTCCGAGAACAATTCTATATACTCCAAACGCCTTGAAATCGTGCTTTTTGATATAAGACATAAGGAATTTTATTGCTAAAACGGAAACAACAAATGCAACAACCATTCCTACAATAAGATAAATAAATTCTCCGCTGAAATCAAAGCCAAAATCCTTGATATATTTCAAAAGCTTAAGTCCGCTTGCTCCTGCCATAACAGGAACTGCCAGGAAAAAGGTATATTCTGCGGCAACTGTTCTTGAAATTCCGATAAGAATTGCACCCAAAATTGTTGCACCGCTTCTTGAGGTACCCGGAAAAACTGCGGCAATGCATTGGAACACACCGATAATAAGTGCCGAGGTATATGTAAGCTCAGCTATTGAATTAAACTTCGGTTGCTTATTTTTATTAATATTTTCAATAATGATAAACAAAACGCCAAACAAAATAAGCATAACGGAAACAGTTTGCCAATTATAGAAAACGCTGTCAATAGTCTTGCCGCAAAACCATTCCTTTTCGTCCAAAACTCCTATTATTCCGGCCGGAACACAGGAAACAATAACCTTAAACCACATTGACCAAATATCATTCTTGGCATATGGCTTTTTGTCCTTAATTCCAAACGGCCAAAGCTTGCTCCAATACAGAACAACAACTGCAAGTATTGCACCAAGCTGAATAACAACAAGAAACATTTCCTTAAATTCATCACTGACATTCAGCTTTAGAAATTCGTCAACAAGTATCATATGACCTGTTGAGCTGATTGGCAACCACTCGGTCACTCCCTCAACAATACCCAGAATTATTGCTTTAATAATCTCAATAAAGGTTGATGTATTCACCATAAGAATTCCCCTTTTCATTAAAGTAACGATAATAATGATATTATACACATATATATGCATAATTTCAATTGCAAATTAGTCTGTTATTAATGTCGGGTATCGTCGCCGAAGCATTCACAAAATCTCGCAGCAAACGACGGTTCCTCTCCTGCGGCATAAAGATGACTTATATCTCCGAGCTGTTGAGCCCTGAAAACCGCTGTCCCCTGTCGTCTTTCCTCCGTAACAAGCGTAGTAACGGAGGTTGGAAGGGCAACGAAATTATGCCACAGTACCATCGGCGAGCAACCGAAAATATGGCTCAATATTACACATTCAACACCAAAGTGACAAAAAAGCACAACCGTGTCGTGATTTGAATTTTCCACCTTAAAATGCCTACCCTCGTGGACATATCCGTATTTCGCAAGAAGCTTATCAACGCCTCTGCAAACCTTCTTATACTCCCTTGGAACGTTCGCACTTTGCATCAAATCGGTTTCAAGCCAATGCTGTGGGGAATAGAAATCATCATTATCCGTCCATTCCTCGGGATGCCTATCCCAAGCACCCTTTTTCTCTCCGTCAATCTTGACCTTTCCGCGAAATTCCTGAAGCCAGGAAAGAGTCTTTGCCGTTTTGTTCATTCTTTTCAAGGTAAAGGAAGCTGTATCTCTCGCTCTGCCAAGCGGCGAGCAATAGAAATCCTTAACATCAAGCCTCGAAATTCTATCGGACAGAATCTCAGCCTCACGCCAACCCTTTTCGGTCAGCGAATCTATCGAATAATCCGGATCTGCGTGTCGTATAATAATCAATCTCATAAGCATTTTCGGTGGTTCGCACCGCCTCCATAGATTGATTATACTACATCATAAAGCATTCTTCAACTGCTAATCGCCTTTGAATTATTCATAGATAGCTTAATTCTATCACTAATCATCGCTATGAACTCGCTGTTCGTGGGCTTGCCCCTATTGGATTGAATGGTATAGCCGAAATACGATGACAAAACATCTACATCTCCGCGATCCCAAGCAACCTCAATAGCGTGGCGAATTGCACGTTCAACCCTTGAGGAGGTAGTTTGGTATTCCTTGGCAACTGTAGGATACAAAAGCTTTGTAACACTTTCAAGCATCTCCTTATCGTTTATACAAAGCTCAATAGCACTTCTCAAATATTGATAGCCCTTAATGTGGGCAGGAACACCGATTTGACGCATAATATCCGAAATAACAAGCTCCATATCAAATTGTGAAGCAGAAGAAATTCCTCCCTTATCCCTCTTCCAATTCGAAAGGCTTTTCAATCTCTTTGCTATTGTTTTAGGCTCAACGGGCTTCAGGAAATAATAATCTGCTCCCGCCGAAATTGTTTGTGCCTCAAAATCAGGACTGTCAACTGCCGAAAGCACCATAACGAGCGGCTTTTCCGATAGACTCTGCGAAATATGCTCCAAAACCTCAATGCCGTCAAGTCCGCTCATAAAAACATCCATAACAACAGCATCAAAACGCTGCTGTTCTATGTAATCTATCACAGCCCTGCCGTCCTTTTTCGTCAAAACAACCTCAAAGCCCATCTGCTTCATTTCCCTTTGACACTCTTTGCCAAATTCACTCGTATCGTCCGCAATTAATACTTTCATTGTTTCATTCATCTTAAATGTTCTCCTTTTTGATGTTTTTATGTGAAAAATCTTCACATCGTCGACGCTTCCACATATTACCACGCTTGAGAACATAATGCAAGTGTTTTTCAGCATTTTATGTGAAAATTTTTCACATCTTCTTTGTTTCAAAATATTTCGACACAAAGAAAGAAAAATCTCGTCCGCTAATGCGAGCCGAGATTATCGAATTTTATATTTTTCAATTTTTTATACAGGAATTATTTTGGCAAATATGCCTCAAGTCGATAAATCGGAAAGCCCTGTGAACTGAAACGAGACTCATATTCAGTAACGATATTTCCCTCGAAATCGCTATTGTGAAGGTCGAGCGAAACATTAGAAATCAAAAAGCCGTTTTTCGAAAAGCTTTCGATAGAAAACTCAAAGAAATGCATATTGTCTGTTTTTTGGTGGATAGAGGCATTTTCTGTCATAATCTCTTTATATATTCTCAAAAATCTGTCACTTGTCAGTCTATGGCAGGCGTGGCTTTTTTTTGGATAAGGACACGAAAAATTCAAAAAAATCAAATCTATGCTATGACTGGGAATATACGAAGGAAGATATTCGGCAGAGCAATCAAGAAATTTTATGTTGGTCAAATTTTTTGCCTTTGCCTTCTCGCAGGCGGTGCATATTACATCCCTGACCTTTTCTACGCAAAGCATATTTATCTTCGGATTTTGCTCGGCATAGGTTGTTGCGAATGTGCCCATTCCGCATCCAACCTCAAGATAAACCGGATTATCATTTCCAAAGAGCTCCGCAAAATCCAGCAAATGCTGCTCGATATTTACATCATTAAAATTAAGACTCTCATTTCGAAGAGTGATGAGATATTCCGAAACAGCATCAAGGCGGGATTCAAGATTTTTCTTATGTCGCATTCTCATAATTATAATTCCTTTTCATTACATCATTTTTATTTTTATATACAGCGAAAGCAAGCCTAAAAAGGCATAAAGCAAAGCATAGAGAACTGCCTGATGTCCCAGATATATCCACAGACTGTTTCTTCCGACAAACGCCAATGCTTTTGAATGCTTTTTATAGCACCAACCGGGAAACGAGCCGTTTTTTGCATATTCACCGAGAAACGCACCAAAAAGAAAAATAAATATCCAGGGCAGAAGCGAAAAATAATCCGCACTGTGGAAGGAACCATTATATAACCCAAGCGGTGCAAGCAAATTAGTAGTCGGCGTCGGAAGCTTTATCAGTCCAAAAAACAGAGTCCTCGCATTTATTCCGTAAAAGAAGAAAAACGCAGCTGCCGAGGCGACCATACCGATACCTGCTTTAATCTTATTAATCATCGGCATAAGCAGACCCGTAATAATCATTGAGCATCCCATAAAATGGAGTATACCAAAATATATTTCTGCATTTTCAATCCCAATTTTTGGCATAATCACGGCTGTCACAAGGGTTATTATACCTGCTCCTGCCAAAACAATCAAGCCTCGCTTAATGCTATTTCTTGAAAGTCGTGTGCAAATTCCGGAAATAATAATGAATATCGCCCAAAACAATGGCTGAATAGTGCAAAGAGAATCAAATATCATATATCCCCAATCGAGGCTTAACACATCACCGACATCAAGGAAAAAATGATGCACAATCATAGCAATAATAGCAAAGCCTCTCAGCTCATCAAGTATTTCAATTCTTCGACAATTACTTTTCATTATACACTCTCCCGAAGCGACAGAAATGTTTACTACAATGTATATAATATATC
>CAMFPZ010000096.1 GCA_945979635.1 uncultured Eubacterium sp. | reverse complement strand
ATTCCTTTGCATAGCGGTAAACATCCTCTCTGTATTTCCAAGGCTCCTTGCCGAGCAATTCAATAGCTGTCGAGTGCAATCTCATAATAGGCGAGAATACTCCGAACTGAATCCAACGCATATATAAATCGTCGTCGCGATAACCCATATGATGGCCGCCTATATCGTGGCTCCACCACGAATAAGCCGCATTAGAGGCTGTTGAGGTAAAGTACGGTTGAAAGTCAAGAACTCTCCAATTTATTGCCGTATCGCCCGAAAAGCCGATGGGATATCTGTGAGAGCCAATGCCTGCATATCTCGAAAGAATCAGAGGCATTTCGCCGTTTTCTGCGTTGTCCAAAAAATGATAATGGTTGAGTGCATTTAGAGGGTCCAGTCCGTCAACATCACTTTTCTTGCCCTGTTGCCAATCTATCCACCAAAAATCAACGCCGTCCTTTTCATACGGCTTGTGAAGAATGTCAAAATAAGCATTCCAAAAATTATCATCACCGCATTTGAAATCAATCTTTTTCTTCGATTTCGGGTCAGTTCCAACAGCCTTTGCCATATCCTCGTACATATCCTCGTATGAATGTACTCCGTCAGCAGGATGAAGATTGAGTGTTATATGTAGGTTGTCATCCTTTAATTTTTGCAAAAATGCCTTGTAGTCAGGGAATAACTCTTTATTCCACGAATATCCGGTCCACCCGTTGTAGCTTACTCCGAATTTTTTGTCAATATTCTTAACCCAATGCCAATCCATATCAACAGTTGCAACAGTAAGAGGAATACCTCGTTTCTTAAATTCTGCCATAAGATTTAGATATTCTTCCTGTGTGTATGCGTGGTATCGGCTCCACCAAACGCCAAGAGCGAAACGGGGGATGAGTGGAGCAGGCGAGCTTATTTTATAAAATGCGTTTATTGTTTCTCTGTAATTTTTGCCATAAGCAAAAGCGTAATAATCCTTGAAATTGCCTTGCCTTTTCACGAAGTGACCTGCTTTGTCAATAAGCATCGACGAGCTGTCGTCCAGAAGGTATGCACCGCCGTTTGTGATTAGTCCGTTATTTAGCTTAACCTTTCCGAAGGTCATATCAAGTGTTCGCCTTGTACTCTTAAGATTTTTTTGATTTGAAAAAACTTCGGTGTTTTTCGTATCCTTGAAATATACGCTATACGGCTTTCCGGATTTTATTGTAAAAATAACCTCAGTTGTTTCGACTGTGATGATTTTTCCCTTGTTTTTAACCTCAAATTCGGGCACTTCAAATTTACGAAACCATACTGTAAAGCTTGCTAAATCCGTAAAATCTCCCGATTCCACTCGGATTAATCGAGGTGTTATGCAGGTGATTCTTATGTTCCCGATTTGTACAATTTGGCTTTTGTCGGCAACAGCATTTGTTTTTGCAATAAGTGATTTCTTCAGCATATCGGTATTTCTCCTATATCTCGTTTATTCGTTTGTTAAGTGTGTTCAAAACATTCTTTTTGTCGGCAGACCATAGTGGGGCGACTAAATCCTTTTTTGCACCGTCGCCTGTTAGCCTGTGAATAACGATATTTTTCGGAATGATTTTCAAGCAATCGCATATTATGTCGCAGTATTCATCGAGACTTAATGCTTCGAATTTTTTTGCATTGTATTCCTGCTCAAGGTCGGTTCCCTTGAGAATGTGTAAAAGCTGAAGCTTTATTCCGTCAGTTTTTTCGCAAACATATTTAACGCTTTCGAGCATATCCTCTTTTGATTCGCCTGGAAGTCCTATGATTATATGTGTAACAACATTTATTCCTATTTTGTGTAGACTATCAACTGCTCTGTCGTAAACATTAAGAGTGTAACCTCTCCTGATGTATTTTGCAGTTTCTTCGTTTGTTGTTTGAAGTCCGAGTTCAACAAAAATCGGCTTTATTTTGTTTAATTCTTCGAGTAGAGCAATGATATCATCATCCAGACAATCCGGTCTTGTGCCTATCGAAAGTGCAACAACATCTTTGTGATTGATTGCCTGTGTATATAGTTTACGCAATCTTTCGACAGGAGCGTATGTGTTTGTAAATGCTTGAAAATAAGCAATGTATTTTCCGTTTTTAATTTTCTTCGATACGCGATTCTTTGCAAGCTCAATTTGTTCCGGTATTGGCTTTTCTCTGTCTTCGGCAAAATCTCCACTACCACCCTTGGAGCAAAAAATACAGCCTCTGTTGTCCAATTTTCCATCTCTGTTTGGACAGGTGAATCCGCCGTCCAGACTGAGCTTGTATACTTTCGTGCCGAATCGTTCTTGCAAATATTGATTAAGACTTGTATATTTCATAAAATTCTTTGATATTTTTCTTGTTTGCACATAAGTATGATTTTGTTTCGTTAAGGCTCAGCTTTTCGCCGTTTGCCTGCGAACAAACGCCGCCTGCTTCGCGAAGAATAACTGTTGCTCCTGCCCAATCCCAAGTACGAAGAATAAGCTCATAATACATATCAGCCTTGCCGCACGCAACATAGCATATATCCAAAGCCGCACAGCCGCTTCTTCTTACTTCAATCGCTTTGTCAAATATCTTTTCGGTAAGTGTGAATGTTTCATTTGCCAGCTCGTGTTCATAAGGACATGTGCCGAATAAAACAAGACTGTTATTAAGTGTGCAATCACTTACTTTTATTGCCTTACCGTTCAGGTATGCACCCTTGCCGCTTTCGGCATAAAACATATTGTCAAGGTCGGGGTCAAAAACAACGCCGTGAGTCAGCACTCCGTCTTTTGCAAGTCCCACACTGATTGCACTGTGCTGAAAGCCCTTTATAAAATTCGTTGTTCCGTCAATGGGGTCAATGATAAAGCAATATCCCTCACCGACAGTCTTATCACCGTCACCCTCTTCACCGACAAATTTTGCATCAGGGATTATTTTTGATAATTCACAGTATAGGAAATCCTGGATGAGCTTGTCATATTTTGTCACTAGATTTACATTTGAACCTTTCTGTTCAATATCCAAATCCCTGTCGGCACTCCTGTATATTTCTCCCGCTTTTCGTACGGCATTGATAATTTCGTTTAGTATATCATTTTTCATATAATCACCGCTTTGATTATATCACAAATGCAAACAGTGTTTCAATGTTATCTTTAGAGCATCGTAATCTTGACAAATCTCGTTTTGTTTGATAATATATAGCATATTAAATAGAGAAAGGCATTGATTAAGAGGAGTAGCGTTAATTGTCTTGAAGAGAGTCGGCGTTTGGTGTGAGCCGATAGAAGGATGGCGTGAAGGTAGCTTATGAGCCGATGGGATGAAATAGCAGTAGTCTTGTCCGTTTTCCGCGTTAAGGATAAAAGCGGCATATTATGTAGTGTAGTATGCAATTTGAGTGGTACCACGGTAATTCGTCTCATTTTTTGAGTCGGATTTTTTATTTTATAAGGAGTTGATTTTATGTCAAAAGAGCTTGAAAAACAGTATAATCCATCCTCATTTGAGGACAGAATTTATAAGTATTGGGTTGAAAACGGCTATTTTCACGCTGACGAAAAGAGCGAAGCACCAACCTATACCATCGTAATCCCTCCGCCAAATATCACAGGCCAGCTTCATATGGGACATGCACTTGATAATACCTTGCAGGATATTCTTATCCGCTTCCACAGAATGAACGGCTACAACACTCTTTGGCTTCCCGGCACAGACCATGCCTCTATCGCAACCGAAGCGAAGATTGTTGAGGCTATGCGTAAGGAAGGTATAACAAAGGAACAAATAGGCAGAGAAAAATTCCTTGAGCGAGCTTGGGATTGGAAGGAACAATACGGCGGAAGAATTATAGAACAGCTTAAGAAAATGGGTTCATCCTGCGATTGGGACAGAGAACGCTTTACTCTCGACGAGGGATGCTCAAATGCAGTTCGCACTGTATTCAGTCAGCTCTACGAGAAGGACCTTATTTATCGCGGAAATCGTATGGTAAACTGGTGTCCTCATTGTAATACATCTATTTCAGATGCAGAGGTAGAATATGAGTCGAAGGATTCGTATTTCTGGCATCTTCTCTATACAGTAAAGGAAACGGGCGAAAAGCTTGAGCTTGCAACAACCCGTCCCGAGACAATGCTTGGAGATACGGCGGTTGCAATAAACGGCGACGACCCGAGATATGCGCATCTTCACGGCTGTCACGTTATTTTGCCGCTTCTTAATAAGGAAATTCCGATTGTTTGCGACGAGCACGCTGATATGACAAAGGGCACGGGTGTTGTTAAAATTACACCTGCACACGACCCGAACGACTTTGAGGTCGGACTTCGTCATGACCTTCCGATTGTCCGCACATTCACCTATGACGGACACATGACGGGTGCTGCCGATAAAGCAGAAGCCGATGAGCTTCGTGCATCGGGTAAGACAGCACAGAACGAGCCTGAGGTGCTTGACTGCGGTAAGTATGCGGGTATGACTACGCTTGAAGCGAGAAAAGCAATCCTTAAAGATCTTGAAGAGGGCGGATATATCAAAGAAATCGAGCCTATCAAGCATGAGGTCGGCACTTGCTATCGTTGCCATACAAGCATTGAGCCTATGGTTTCAAAGC
>CAMFPZ010000095.1 GCA_945979635.1 uncultured Eubacterium sp. | reverse complement strand
ATTTTTCTTTCGGTTGGAGGATTACCCTTTTGTACCTCTGCACCGCAGGTTTCGATGGAGGAGCTGTCGTGTGCCTTGGACGAGCCTGTTGCACCGCCGCAGCCATCGCGACCTGTACGGCCGCCGAGAAGAACGATAACATCCTCGTTTTGCGGAACCTCACGGATAACATTATTCTTTGGCGAAGCACCGATAACAGCACCGATTTCCATTCTCTTTGCTACATATCCCTCGTCATAAAGCTCAACAACCTGACCTGTTGCAAGGCCGATTTGGTTTCCGTAGGAGCTGTAACCATGAGCCGCACCGGTTGTAATTTTGCTTTGAGGAAGCTTTGCGGCAAGTGTTTCTTCAAATGGAGTAGTCGGGTCGCCCGCACCTGTTACACGCATAGCCTGATATACATAAGCTCTGCCTGAAAGCGGATCACGAATAGCACCGCCGAGACAGGTTGCCGCACCGCCGAATGGCTCGATTTCTGTAGGATGGTTGTGGGTTTCGTTTTTGAATTGAACGAGCCAAGGCTCCTTTTTGCCGTTGATTTCAACCTCAACATTGATTGAGCAAGCGTTAATTTCCTCGCTCTCGTCAAGGTCGTCGACATATCCCTGCTTCTTGAGAGCCTTTGTGCCGATACAAGCCATATCCATAAGACAAACGATTTTGTCTTTTCTGTCGCCGTAAAGGTCCTTGCGAAGCTCAAAATATTGTTCGAGTGCCTTTTCGACAGCCTCGCTGTATTTGCTCTTTTCTATTTTGATTTCGTCGAGCTGGGTTGCGAAGGTTGTGTGACGACAGTGGTCGGACCAGTATGTATCAATAACCTTTAGCTCTGTGAGCGATGGGTCACGATTTTCGTCGTTCTTGAAATAATCTCTAACCCAGCATAAATCGGCAACGCTCATAGCGAAGCCCATATTAGCGTGGTATTGTGCGATTTCGTCATCACTCATTGAGATGAATCCTTCAATACGAATAATATCAGCAGGAATATCGCTCTTTATGTCGAGGCTTTCGGGCTTGTCCATAGAAGCTTCGCGGCTCTCAACGGGGTTGATAACATAAGCCTTGATTTTTGCAAATTCCTCGTCCGAAATGTCGCCTTTTACTGCGATAACCTTTGCACTTGCTACGGTCGGACGCTCGCCCGCCGTAAGGAGCTGAATACATTGTGCCGCAGAATCCGCTCTTTGGTCGTACTGTCCCGGCAAAAATTCCGTCGCAAAGTATTTCCAATCCTCGCCGAAGCTGATTTCGTAGCTTACTGTGTCGAGGTTTGCTTCGGAAAATACACCGTTTACGGCACGGTTGAACTCGTCCTCACTGAGTCCCTGTGCATCATAGCGGTTGATTATTCTGACCTCCTCGAGACCGAGAATGCCGACATTTTCGCGAAGGTCATTGAGCATATGAGACGCTTCAATGTCGTTGCCCTTGCTTTTTTCAACAAATACACGATAAACCTGTTTCATAGAAAATCTCCTACTTGCTATATTATAGTTTAATATCTTATCACAATTTTCTTTTAATATCAACAAAACATAGGAATTATTTTCATCTTTCTATAATTTTGTGCAAATTTCTAACCGAGAATAAATTTATCTTGAATTTATTGTGAACATTGTTTATTTTTTCACAGGAATATGCTATGATGGTTGTATCAAATACTTTTAGGAGTAGGTTTTGTTATGGACACAATATTCAACAGTGACGATTTGTATTTTGATGTAGAATTTCTGAACTGTGTTATTGATAAGAAAAAGGATTTTGAGGTAGTTGATGCAGACAGCCATTTTTGTGATTTTGTCGGAATTCATCCCAGCAAAATTAAGCAGGGAAAGCTGTCACTTTTGGATTTGCTTATTCCGCAAAGTCGACAGGAGGTTGTTGAAAAGCTGTGCAAAAAGCAGAGCCCGTTCGTTTATCTTGATTTGTTTATCAAGAACAAGGAAGGAAAATACGACTATGTTCATTGCAGTGTCAGAAACATTGAGGGAAGCTCTGTTTGCAGTGTTACATTTGCCGATGTCAGCAAGGCCACCAAAAAAAATCAAATGCTTCGCGAAAGTGCGAAAACTATGAATCATTTAATCGACCTTATTTCGGGCGGCGTTTGTCTGTTCAAGGTCGAGAAGAATATGAATTTTCGAGTGCTTTATGCCAATGAGGCGTGCTGTCGCTTCTTCGGCACAGTCAAGCAGGAAATAAAAAAGCGTGAGTATCGTATCGACGATGTAATTTATCATGAGGATAAGAGTCGTGCGTTTCAGGCAATCGGTACAGCCATGGCCACGAAAAAGCCCGTTGAGATGGAAATTAGGGTTCTGACACATAAAGACGAATATGTTTGGTGCAAACTGGATTCGGATATTCAGCGTTACGATAAGGACGGATGTCCGATTTTCCACGCAATGCTCACGGATATTTCGGAAATAAAGCGTGCACAGGCGGATGCCGATGTTCAGCGTGAAAAGCTTCTAAAGGTGCTGAAAAATGTTCCGGCCCCTCTGTTTTGTACAACCTACGATAATCCTTTCAAGCTTACTGTGGTTTCGACGGAATTTGCCGAATCAATCGGATTTAAGCGAAAGGATATCCTGGAGGGATTTTCGGGCGATTTGTCCAAGCTGATAGTCGAGGAGGATTTGGAAGGCGTTAAGGCGGAGTTCGAAAATATGGACGACGAAAGACCGAGAGCGGCACATTATTCCATACGATATGAGAACAGAGAGCCGGTGAGAGTTTGCGACAGACGGAAGGCTGTAACGCTCGAAAACGGCGAAAGATATATAGTCGGCGTTCTTGAAAAAGAATAAAAACACCAAAAAGGAGGGAGATATTTCCCTCCTTTTTGGTGTTTGAGGCAACAAAAAAAGGACTCAAAAAGAGTCCTTGTGGAGCGGATTACGAGACTCGAACTCGCTACCTTCACCTTGGCAAGGTGACGCTCTACCGGATGAGCTAAATCCGCGATTGCAAGACCAATTATAGCGACTAATACGGGTTTTGTCAAGGACTTTTTTTAGTTTTTCCGCATAATCTGCATAATTCCGTGAGCGACGCCATCCTCGCCGTTTGATTTTGTGAGGTATTTTGCACTCGCCTTACATTCCTCGGTTGCATTCTCCATAGCGAAGGAATAGCGGGAATATTTGAGCATTTCGCAGTCGTTTCCTGCATCGCCGAACGCCATACATTCGTCGGCAGTAATGCCGAGAGCTTTGCACATTGCGTCGAGTGCATAGCCCTTGTTTACGCCTTTTTTCGTGAATTCCATACTGATAGGAAGCGAGGATGCGAGCTCGATTCCGTCAATGCCCGAAAGCCAATTCCACGCACGCCCGAATTCCTTTTTGTCGGGGATATAGATTGTCAGCTTTTCTATCTCCTTGCCTCTTGCCGTTTCGTATAAGTCGTCCACTGCTGTCATCTGTACTGTCAGCTTTTCGAGAAATTCCTTCGGCAAAATTTCGTTTCCGTCGAAATATTTTATCCTCTTTGCGTCGATATAGTCAACGCCGTCGATATACAGCTCGATAAAAGCCTCGTATTCCGTCAATAATGTCTTTAGAATATCACCGCAAAAATCGAAGGACATAAAGCTTTTGCAGATAATCTCGTTGCTTCTTCTGTCAAAAACTCCGGCACCGTTGGAGTACATAATATAGTCAATTTCCGGAGCCTGCTGAAAAACGCCGTCGATAATGGCAAGCGTTCTGCCGGTTGCAACAGCGATTTTTGCACCCTTTTCGTGTGCGAATTTCAGAGCGTTTCGGTTGCCTTCGGTAACTGTGAGATGGTCGGTGTACATCAGTGTTCCGTCCAAATCGAGTGCTATCATCTTTACCATATCATACCTCGTTTTCGTATTATATGCGTTATTTTTCTTATCCCCTCAGTCACTTCGTGACAGCTCCCCTTACCATAAGGGGAGCCAAGTGTTCAAGACGAAACGCTGTTTTAACCAACCAAGGCTCCCCTTGTTGCAAGGGGAGCTGTCAGCTTTGCTGACTGAGGGGATAAAAAATTATAATCAATCAAACCTCACTTATTCACTATTACCTATTACTTCTTACTTTGAGCAACAAGCGGATTTATACGCTTGTTGCTATTAGCATACACCGAAATTCCCTTGTTTACAAGAGTAATTTTGTACAATACAGTGTACCAAAAGCCCTTATTATTCAACGCATTAAACAAAAATATTAAAAAACGGTATCAATAACACTATTTTTGTTGAATTTTGAAGCAAGTTGTATTATTATGTGAATGTTAGTGATAATTATTAATTGAATTTTTTTCATTACATTATATATATGGGTGGCAGTTATGGATTTATTAAAGGAAAAAATCGCAAATGAGGGACAGGTTTATGCAGGAAATATCCTGAAGGTAGACTGCTTTCTCAACCACCAAATCGACTGTAATTTTTTGGCAGAGGTCGGAAAAGAATTTCATAGGTTATTTGAGGAAGAGGGCGTCAATAAAATTCTGACTATCGAGGCCTCCGGTATCGCAATCGGTGCGATGGTGGCTCAGGAATTCGGATGCCCTTTGGTTTTTGCAAAAAAGAATAAAACGAAGAATATCGCAGG
>CAMFPZ010000094.1 GCA_945979635.1 uncultured Eubacterium sp. | reverse complement strand
AGGTAGTTATTATGTTCGTAAAAGATGTAACAGTAGAAAATCAGGTTGGATTGCACGCTCGTCCTGCAACCTTCTTTATCCAAAAGGCAAATGAATTTAAGTCTTCTATTTGGGTAGAAAAGGAAGAAAGAAGAGTTAATGCAAAATCTCTTTTGGGCGTTTTATCACTCGGAATTATGGGCGGCACAGATATTAGAATTATTGCTGACGGCTCAGACGAGGAAGAGGCAGTAGAGGGACTTGTTGCTCTTGTAAATAGCGGCTTTAACGACTAATATATACTTAATTGCGGAATGATTAAACGGCTTGAGCGTGTGCTCCGGCCGCTTTTTCTTTTGCTGAAAATGTGTTGTGTTATTGACAAACGATAATTCTTGTAGTATAACTTAGTTAATTAATGTCGTGGAGGAAATGAAATGTATAAGAATGGAAATATAACTGCATTAAAGACTATTATTAAGCTTTGCTATGTCGGGTTGGCTGTTGTAACTGTCGGTATGTGGATTGTTCGAATCGTTGATGCACAGTTTATCAGTGCAATAATAAAAGATTATTTTGCGGCATTGATTCCGTTTACCTTCGTTGTTCCTGCCGGATATATTGCCCTTGCGTATATAGAAAAGCTTTTGACTAATGTAAGCGAAAATAGAGTTTTCGAGAGTACAACTACAAAATATCTTAATATAATATGCTATTGCTGTGTGTATGCTGCCGTTGTCGGCGTTGTCAGTGTCGTTGTATCACTTGCGTTGAAAATCAATTCGTTTGTAATTCTTATTTCTGTTTTGACCCTAGGTGAGCTATTTATGGCTTTGCTGCTTAAGGTTATTAAAAGCGTTTTCGCAAAGGCGATTGAAATAAAAGAAGAAAATGATTTAACTGTATAAGGAGGACAATATGATTATTGTAAATTTAGATGTTATGCTTGCAAAACGCAAGATGTCCTCGCTTGAGCTGGCAAACAAAATCGGAATAACGCAGGCGAATTTGTCCATCCTGAAAACAGGCAAGGCAAAGGCTGTTCGCTTCTCAACCCTGGAAGCAATCTGCCACGAGCTTAATTGCCAACCCGGAGACATCCTCGAATATGTCGAGGACTGAATAATCCATAACCTTCATCAACACCCTAAAATTAAACGGGGCTGTAAAAACAGCCTAAATAAAAAAATCGACTACATTCCTACCTTTCGGAAAGAATGTAGTCGATTTTTTATTAGTCCTTGTTCTGTACACTTGAGATGCCCTGGCGAATTCTGCGAACATCGGTGAGTGCCTTGTACAAAGCATCGTCGATAGAAAGGAGAGTGTCATCAGCATAGTTATTTACTGCTGCAAGAATCTCTCTTGATTTGTTTTGAGCGGATGTAACCATCTCGTTTGCCTGTGTGGTAGCATTGCTCAAAATTTCGCTTGCCTGATTTTGTGATTCGGTAACCATCTGCTTTCCTTGTTCGTTAGCCTTTGAGATAATCTCTGCTGCTTCTGCCTGTGCAGTTTTTGTTATCTCGTCTCTGGCAATCATCTCTCTGGCTTCCTCTTGAGCCTTTTTGATGATTTCGGCAGCCTCGTTCTTTGCCTCGTCAAGAATAGTATTTCTTGAATTAACAATAGCTTTTGCCTGCTTGATTTCCTGTGGTGTATTGAGTCTGATGTCCTCAATGATGGTTTTAATCTTGTCGATATCTACTGCATATTTTTTTGACAAAGGAATTGAGGTAGCGTCGTCGAGTACGTCCTCAAGATCCTCTAACAAGATATCTGTATTAGTATTAGCCATTTTTACCGTCTCCTTTACATCTTTCGTAAATGTCATTTATAATTTCTTGTGGAACAAAGGTGGAAATATCTCCGCCTAATGAGCACACTTCCTTTACCATGCTTGATGATAAAAACATATTTTTACCTTCGGTTGTCAGGAAAACTGTTTCAACCTTTGGATAAAGTGATTTGTTTGTAAGTGCCTGCTGAAATTCGTATTCAAAATCCGACACAGCTCGCAATCCTTTTACTATTGCAATAGCATTTTTCTGCTTTGCATAATCAACGAGAAGTCCATCGTAGGTGTCTACTTTGACATTGTCGGCTTTAACCGTTCTTTTTATCAGTTCTATTCTTTCGTCAACCGAAAAGAGCGAATTAGCCTTGCTTCGGTTACTCATAACCAAAACTATTACCTCATCGAATAATTCGGCCGCACGCTCGATAATATCGAGATGTCCTAATGTAACAGGGTCAAAGCTGCCCGGACAAATTGCTGTTTTCATATTCAGACCTTTCGATAGTAGGAGAGCTTTGTTTTTCCGTAGCAACGCTCACGATGAATGCTCCATCCTTCAACGCTTTTCGGAAGCTCTTCGTCCTTTGCACTTTCGCATATGATGACTCCGTCTTCATTCATCATCGGAACTAATTTAGGTATGCTTTCCTCTATTAATCCCTTGTGATAGGGCGGGTCTATGAACGCTATATCAAAATTGTCCTTTTGCATAAGGAAGGTTGAAGCCTGTGCAAAAACGAGTCTGCATCTGTCTTCAATGCCGCATTTCTTGATATTTTGCTCAACAACTGCGTATGCACTTTTGTTGCTTTCAACAAAGGTGCAGTGTCTTGCACCTCTGGAGATAGCCTCGATACCCAGCTGTCCTGAGCCTGCAAAAAGGTCAAGTATCCTTTTGTCCTCAATTTCAAATTGAATTGAGCTGAATAAAGCTTCTTTTGTACTTTGAGATGTCGGACGCGTGATTTCCTCACCGCTGAGAGTTTCGAGTTTTCGTCCTCGAAGAGAACCTGTAATTACCTTCATAAGGTCATTCCCTTAATTTAATCTTATACTATTATACAAATATACAGTGCTCTCGTCAAGTTTTATTACAGTTTTTTTACATTTTGCTGTAATACTCGAAAACTTTTTTAGCATCCTTTTTCGAAATTCCGTTAGCCTCATTTAGCTCCTCAATACTCGCATTTTTTATTGCGGAAATAGTTCTAAAATGCTTTATTAGAGCCTTGGCCTTTGCCTCACCAATACCGTCGATTTTCAACAGTGATGAAGAAAATGAGCTTTTTTGGTGCCTCTTTCTGTGATAGGTAATCGCGAAGCGATGTACCTCTTCTTGGATGTTCGCCACGAGCGTGAAGGCACTTCTGTGCGAGTTTATTTCGATTTCTCCACCGTCAAATGCGATTGCTCTCGTTCTGTGCTTTGAGTCCTTGACCATACCGAAAACGGGAATATCAAGCTTCATCTGCCTTATTATAGGCAGTACGGCATTAACCTGCGGCTGTCCGCCGTCTAGCAGAATAAGATCCGGCTTGATTTTGAAGGTGCTGTCATCGTCGTCCTCGTAATAATGCTTGAATCTTCTGCTCAAAACCTCATTCATAGAACCGACATCATTTTGACCGTCAAAGCCCTTGATGGCGAATTTTTTGTATGCTTTTTTCATAGGTCTTCCGTTTTTGAAAACTACCATACCTGCAACATTGTCTGCTCCGAAGGTGTGCGAAATATCGTAGCTTTCGATGTACTCAGGTGGCTTTTGCAATCCAAGAAGCTGTGCAAGCTCGTCCAACGCGGCCATTTCTTTTCCCAGTCTGCCTTGATATTGGGCAAGATGCTCGTTTGAGTTTTTTATGCACATGGCAAGAATAGCTGAATGCTCGCCCTTTTGAGGATGTACTATTTCAACCTTTTTTTCACGAAGCCTTTCTAAGAATTTTCGTAGAAGCTCCTCGTCTGCAATTTTGCCGTCAACAACAACTCTGGAGGGGATATCGCTTCTCATAGAATAGTATCTCTCTATGAGCTCAAATCTTGCCTCCTCGTTATTATCGGGTGCGTCAATTATCCAATGCTCGCTGTCTGCAAGCCGTCCGTGCTTAAAGCGAAGAACCTCGAAGCAAGCCTTTTTGCTACTGTTCGTTAGAGCGAAAACATCCTCGAACGCAACATTTATCGAAACAACCTTTTGCTTTTCATCAAGGTTGCTGATTGATTTTATTCTGTCTCGTAATTTTGCGGCCTTTTCGAATTCGAGATTATCCGAATATTCCTGCATACGTTTTTTCATATCCTCGACGGATTTTGCCGCACCTCCCTTGAGAAACGCAACGGCATCGTCGATGGATGACTTGAATTCCTCCTTGGAAATTCTGCCGTTACAGGGTGCACAGCATATTCCCATATGGCCGTTTAGACAAGGTCGTGATTTGTTGTAATCTTTCGGGAATTGCTTGTTGCATCTCGGAAGCTTAAATATTTTCAGCGTTTCTTCTACGGCACTTTTTACTGAAAAATTCGATACGAACGGACCGATGTAGGTTGCCTCATCGTCAAGCATTTGCTTTGCTTCGCGGATTTTGGGAAATTCCTCCTTTGTGATTTTGATATAATTATATCCTTTGTCGTCCTTGAGGAGAATATTGTATTTCGGCTGGTGCTGCTTTATCAGCGAGCATTCAAGCACCAGTGCTTCGAATTCTGTGTCGCATAGAATGTAGTCGAAATCATCAACATTTTCAACCATTCTGATAACCTTGAGTGAGTGGTTGGTATGAGAGCCGAAATAGGAGGAAACTCTGTTCTTCAGAGCCTTTGCCTTTCCAATGTATATTATTTTTTTGTCCTTGTTTTTCATAATATATACGCCGGGATTAAGCGGCAGTGCCATTGCTTTTTTTCGTAGCTCCTGTTGGGTCATATT
>CAMFPZ010000093.1 GCA_945979635.1 uncultured Eubacterium sp. | reverse complement strand
GATATTTATTAAATATACCTTTATCATAAAACACCAATCTAAAATAATTATATATACATTATAGTATTCGTGCCAATCTTTGTCAAACAGCATATATTCTTTTTCACTCCTACATCTGTATACTAAAATTATATTGATTTTGTGTATTTTTCAGTGTACAATAATATGATATAATAGCACAAATCTAAGCAAGGAAGATATATATGAAAAGAATAGTAACAATTCAAGATATTTCCTGTCTCGGAAAATGCTCACTCACGGTAGCATTGCCTATAATCAGTGCACTCGGAGTTGAGACAAGTATAATTCCGACGGCAGTTTTATCGGCTCATACTATTTTTGAAAACTACACATTCAAGGATTTAACAGATCAAATTGAACCTATATCAAAGCACTGGCAGGAGCAAAAATTTAATTTCGACGCAATATACACAGGCTATCTTGGAAGCAAGGAGCAAATCGAAATAGTAAAAAATTTTATCAACGCATTCAGAAAAGAGAGCAATTTTGTTTTTGTTGACCCGGCTATGGCGGACAACGGACATCTTTATCCCGGTTTTGATTCCGATTTTGTTGAAGAAATGAAGAAGCTTTGCTCAAAGGCGGACATAATTTCTCCTAATTTAACGGAAGCGGCTATGCTTACCGGAATAGAATACAAAACAAAATACGATTTTGACTACATCAAAAGGATTGCACACGAATTGATAAATCTCGAATGCAATAATATCATTTTGACCGGAATTGAAATAGACGACAAATACGGAAATCTCTGCTACGACGGAAAAGATTTCAGCTATTTCACACACGAAAAAGCAAACAGAAAATTCCACGGAACAGGAGATGTTTTTGCCTCCGTATGCGTCGGTACAATGGCAAAAGGAAAAACACTCAAGCAAGCAGTAGAAATTGCAGGAGATTTTACTTTAGCCGCAATTAAGGCTACCTTAAGCAATCCCGAAGCAAGATACTACGGGGTTGACTTTGAATCAGTATTATACAAACTAACGAATCTATAAAAAACCTCATTCGACCATAAATCGAATGAGGCTTTTATCTTTAATCAAGTTCAATATCCTTTGGTACCTTACCGTGGTGAACGGCGTTTCCGATATTTACAGGTGAGAAATACACCTTTGCTCTTTTAGCAAATGAGCGAACCCTGCTCTTATCCGTTTCTATATCACAAAGCGAATAAACAACAATGCTTTCAGCTATTTCCTTTGGATTCATTCCGTCGGTCAAGGTCATAGTGATAACTTTTTCTTCATTAGGAAGCAAATCAAAGAAATTGTCGGAGAAAGGCAAATGAGTTTTACTGCACTCTGCCTTAACGAGTCTCGCAAAATTATCAGTCTTAATTCTAAGTTCAAGCGTGTTACCCTTTACAGAAATAACTGTTTTGAGCTTTGCCTTCGGGAGGTCAAGGTTCTTTTCTTTATCCAAAAGCAAGGTTTTGCGGCTGACAATTTTTCCGTCTTCCTTCAATGTTGCAACAAGTCCTGAATGATTTTTGTTACAACGAGAGAGCCAATCCGACGGAATATCAACAACAAGCTTATCCTCAACAGCAATATCCGCACTCTCGCTCATAATAATGCCGTCTGTAAAATCAAACAAGGCGTACTCAAGCCTTGCTGTCTTATTCTCAATTCTGTCGTTCAAAACGAAAAGCCTTACGCCGTCGTCACTATCCTCAAAGGACACCGTAAACGGTTCATTAAAGTGTTTTGCACCATACTGAAGAGCCTTATAGTTTCCGTAATAGTCGATACTTGACCAAGAGCAAACTCCCCAGCAATCATTAAACTGCCAATACATAGAGCCGTTACATCTGCCCTTATTTCTTCGCCAATGCTCAGTTGCATCTGCTATACACTCAAGCTGAGTAACCTGTGAGAGATAAACATAATCTCTAAAATGCTTCGGCAAATCAAAACGGGTCGCGATATAATATACCATTTTATCGTTGCCGTTCATACACTTTTGATGAGACAGGAAGACCTTGCTGTTTAGGTCGTAATCCTCCGGCGTTGCAAAAATACGAATAGAATTCATATCCGGAAGGGATTCAAAGCCGAATTCACTGCAAAATCTGGTCATACGGCGACGATAGTAGTTCATCGGCTTCAAGCCGTGCCATACGCCCCACAAATGAGTATCGCCGACATTATCTGCATAGACTCCGACATTATGAGACTTTCCGATAGGCGATCCAGGTGTAAACGGAGTGAGCTCATCAATTTTTCTTATTTCCGGCTCCAATATTTCATAAAAGAATTTTTCGGTCCAATTAATATACTTAGGCATATTAATCCAAGCCATATGCATATCTTCAATTTCGTTATTACCGCACCATAATGCAAGTGACGGATGAGAGCACATACGACGAACATTATAGGCAATCTCTCCCTTAACATTCTCAAGAAAATCATCAAGGAAGAAGGGATATGCCTGACAAGCGAACATAAAGTCCTGCCAAACAAGAATACCACGCCTATCGCACTTTTCGAGAAGTATATCACTGCAATAATAGCCGCCACCCCAAACACGAAGGACATTCATATTCGAAAATTGAAAAGCATCGAGAAGATAGTCATATTTTTCGCCGTCAAATCTAGTAATAAAGCTATCCGGCGGAATATAGTTTGCACCCTTTGCGAAGATAGGAACACCGTTGATTTTGAATTGGAAATTTCTTCCCCATTCATCACGCTCGCGGTTCAGTTCAATATGACGAATACCGACATTCTTTGAGCACTCGTCAATAACCTCGCCGTCACAAAAAAGCTCTGCTTTTACTAAATAAAGAGGCTGTTCCTTTTTGTCGGACAGGTCATAGCTCCACCAAAGCTCGGGATTTTCCACTACAAAGCAAGCGTCGTTAGTCTGCTTTTCAATCAATTTTCCATTTGGGGAGAACAGTGAAATTACACATTCGACATTCTCGTCACATTCGACATCGGCACTCGCCTTGACTATTCCCTTTTCGAAATCATAATCGGCAGAAGCTAATAATGAATTTATTTTCCCTTTGTTTACAAGCTTAAGGAAAATATCGTCGGTTATACCTGAAAGCGGCAAAACCGGTCCCCAATCCCATCCAAAATGGCACTGTGGCTTTCGGATATGTACAATTCCGTTTTGTCCGTTAGAGTTTACAGGAGTCGAACATTCCTTATATTTTTCCTTTACATAGTTCACAGGGGAATGAAAATATATTCTTATCTCATTCACGCCAACCTTCGAAAGCGGTTTAATATCAAATTGTTGTTCAACAAAGCAATTGTTTGATGAAAAAGCAAGTCTATCATTAATATAAATATCGCATATCGTATCAAGCTGCTTTGCAATGAGTATTATTTCGTCACTGTCAAAGTCCTTCTGTGTTAGTTCGAACTTTCTACGATACTCAAAATCAGTCTGTCCTACCCATTCGGCATCCCTTTCATTTAGTCCTATAAAAGGGTCGGATATTTCGCCGTTTTCCATTAAATCAAGAAAATTACATCCGGGCACATTTGCAGTTTTCCAATCATTAGAACCGGTCTGTCTGAACTCCCATTTTCCGCTAATTGATATTATCATAAGAATTAATCCTTTCTTATTTGTCTATCTTATTATAACTTCTATAAAAAAGCTTGTCAATTAAACAAAAGCCAATCCGTGGAAAATTCGGGATTGGCTTTGCTTTTAATGTTAAATATTACTTTTCAGGCTTTTTACGAGATTTTCAATATCGTTCTTCATAGTTTGAAGAATATCAATATTTTTTTCAAGTTCGCGATTAGATTCGTTAAGCTGGGACTCCAGATTTGAATTAATAATCGTCAACCTTTGGCACTCGTATTCTGCCTCATTCAACGCCGCTTTCAATCGGGCGTTTTCTTTTTTGAGCTGTTCAATTTCTTTCTTTTGCATATGTCAATTTATTGCATAGTGTAACGGCAAAATAGCTTTCGTTAAACTGTTAGGTTAGGATTGCTCCGTTACACATAATTATGCGTCAATATCTGTATCAATTTGGAAATAGCGAGAACCGAACCACTTTTTCTTAATCGTTACGCTTTCCTCAAGCTTTGTTATTGTATCATTTCCGTCATCACTTGCGAGTGCCTGCTGTGCAGTATACTGCCAAATCGAATAATCGCCGTAGCCGACAAAGTACATAATATGGTAGCCGTACTGTGTCTTTACGATTGCAGTATCGCCTGCTTTTCTACCGGAGTCAAAGCACCAAGCATCGAAGGTTGATACCATTTGGTTAGGTACTACATTTTCGTAGAGACCACCCTTATCGGCATTAGAGTCCTCTGTATTTTCCTTTGCAAGCTCTGCAAATGAGTCCTCTGTTTTTTCACCTGCTTCGTATTTGTCGAGGATTTCCTTTGCCTTACTGTAGGCAGTATCCCATTCCTCTTGGGTACATTCCTTTGCATCGGTTGCAGAAGAATGATTGTGGCCATCCTCATCCTCTTCTTCCTCTTCTGTCTCTGCAGCAACAGGCTTAATAAGGATATGACGAACATTTACTGTTTTTTGTTCCGAAAGATACACAGGCTTTTTGATATAAACAACAGATGTCGACTCTTGGATTACATCTCCGGCCTTACGGTCCTCGGAGAATACCCAATCAAGGCTTGTATACTTTGTATTATCATCCGAATCCGGAGTAGATACAGCGTAGGAAAGGTTCTTCATAGTTGCGTATGTAATTGCATTATAT
>CAMFPZ010000092.1 GCA_945979635.1 uncultured Eubacterium sp. | reverse complement strand
ACAAGGAGTATCGTCGGCAGCGTCAGATGTGTATAAGAGACAGATATTCTAACAGGAAATGAATCACTGGGAATTGAACTCGGCTCAACAAGAATAAAAGCAGTCCTTATTGACGAGGGCTTTAATCCTATAGCATCCGGCTCTCATAATTGGGAAAATAGACTTGAAAATGGTTATTGGACCTACCATATTGAGGATGTTTGGACAGGAATTCAGGATGCATATTCAAAGCTTAATGATGAATGTATGAACAAATTCGGTTCATATATTAAGAATCTTGCCTCAATCGGCTTTTCTGCTATGATGCATGGGTATTTGCCATTTGATAAAAATGATAATCAGCTTGCTGAATTTCGTACCTGGCGTAATACAACAACGGGTGAGGCCGCAAAGGAATTAACAAAATTATTTAATTTCAATATTCCGCAGCGTTGGAGTATTGCCCATTTGTATCAGGCTATACTCAATAACGAACCGCACATTAAGGATATTGATTATATTACAACTCTTTCAGGATATGTTCATTATAAGCTAACCGGTAAAAAAGTTGTCGGAATAGGTGAGGCTTCGGGAATTTTTCCTATCGACAGTAAAGCACTGGATTATAACGATAGGATGATTAATGCCTTCAATTCCTTGGAAAAGGTAAAAAATCAAGGAATAAATATTCGAAACATATTACCCGGTGTTCTTCTGGCAGGTGAAAATGCAGGTACTTTAACCGAGCAGGGGGCAAGACTTCTTGATAAAAGCGGAAATCTATGTGCAGGAATTCCTCTGGCCCCGCCTGAAGGAGATGCTGGGACGGGAATGGTTGCTACTAATGCCATTTCTGTTCGAACAGGAAATATTAGTGCCGGAACATCTATCTTTTCCATGGTTGTTCTGGAAGAGCCTCTTTCAAATGTCTATGAGGAAATTGACATTGTAACTACTCCTGTAGGTAAGGATGTTGCGATGGTGCATTGTAATAATTGCTGTACCGACTTGGATTATTGGGTAAATATTTTCAGTCAGTTTGCAAGCTCAATCGGAAGTGATATGACAAAGGCTGAAATATATGATGTTTTGTATGAGGCTGCTTTGTATGGTGAGCCGGATGCCGGTGGCTTAGTTAATATAAATTATTTCTCAGGTGAGCCTGTTTCACATACAGATGATGGTAGACCGCTCTTTGTAAGAACTCAAAACGCAAACTTCAATCTTGCGAATTTCTTTAGGGCACAGATTTATTCGGCTATTTCAACCTTGAAGATGGGTATGCAAATTCTTGAGAACGAGAATATAAAAATTGATTGTCTCACAGGACACGGTGGATTGTTCAAGACGCCTGTTGTTGGACAAAAGCTTATGGCAGGTGCTATGAAGGCTCCCGTTGCTGTTATGGAAACAGCAGGAGAGGGAGGTGCTTGGGGTATGGCTGTACTTGCCGGATATGCCGCAAATTCATATGGTGAGTCGCTTGATCTTTTCTTGAATAATCGAGTTTTTACTAATTGCAAATCAAGTGTTATTGAACCGGATTTAAGCGATGTTGAGGGATTTGATGATTATATGAAGCTATTTAAGCAAGCACTTAATACAGAAATTTCTGCATATTGCAATTTATAAGGAGGATATTTTATGGCTATTAAGGATTATGAATTTTGGTTTGTTGTAGGAACACAGTTTCTTTATGGTGAGGAAATTTTTGATACTATTAATTCTCACGCAAACGAAATAGCAAAAGAGTGGAGCGAGAAGCTACCTTGCAGAGTTGTTTCAAAGCCTTGTGTAAAAACATCAAAGGAAATTTTAGATATTATGCAGGCGGCAAATAATGACTCGACCTGTGCCGGTGTAATAACCTGGATGCACACTTTCTCTCCTTCAAAAATGTGGATTTCAGGATTTAATGCACTGAAAAAACCACTTCTTCATGTAAATACACAGTTTAATCGCGATATCCCATGGAATGATATTGATATGGATTTTATGAATCTTAATCAATCTGCCCATGGAGATAGAGAGCACGGATATATTACTGCAAGAATGAATCTAAAGAGAAAGGTTGTTGCAGGATATTGGAAGGATGAGCAAGTACAGAATAAAATCGGAGTTTGGATGCGTGCGGCTGTTGGTGCTGCAGAAAGCAGAAAGCTTCGTGTTCTTCGTATCTCGGATAATATGCGTAATGTTGCTGTTACAGACGGCGATAAGATTGAGGCTCAAATTAAGCTTGGTTGGCAGGTTGACCACTACGGTGTCGGTGATATAATAAAGCTGGTTAATGCCGTAACAGAGGATGAGGTTGACGCTCAAATTGCAGAATATGACGAAAACTACATATTCGATACAGATAATATCGAAGCTGTGAGGTATCAGGCTAGAGAAGAGATTGCCTTAAAAAAATTTATGGAGAAAGAGGGCTTTGGTGCCTTCCATACAAATTTTGAGGATTTGCAAGAACTTCGTCAGCTACCGGGACTTGCTTCGCAGGATTTAATGCGTCAGGGCTACGGATTCGGTGCAGAGGGCGATTGGAAGGTTGCCGCAATGACTCGCGTAATGAAGCTTATGTCTGAGGGACTTAATGGCGGAACTGCTTTTATGGAGGACTACACCTACCATTTTGAACCGGGTAACGAAATGCTTCTTGGCTCACATATGCTTGAGGTTTGTCCAACTATTTCTGCCGAAAAGCCGAAAATTCAGGTTCATCCGCTTGGAATTGGCGACAGAGAGGACCCTGCACGCCTTGTATTTAAAGCACAAACAGGGGATGCGATTGTTGTTACTCTTGTTGATATGGGAAATAGATTGAGAATGATTGTGAATGATGTTGAGTGCAAGCAACAGGAGAACGAAATGCCAAAGCTTCCTGTTGCAGGTGTACTTTGGAAGCCTCTTCCTTGTCTTCAAACCTCGGCCGAAGCTTGGATTTATGCAGGCGGTGCTCATCATAGCGTGCTTTCCTATTCACTTACGGCAGAGCATATGCGTGATTTTGCAGAAATAATGGGCATCGAATTTATTCATATCAATAAGAATACTGAAATCAACGAATTTAGAAAAGAGCTTTTTTATAATGATGTTGCATACAAGCTTGGAATGTAAGGTGATAGTATGTTAGAGGAACTTAAGGAAAAGGTATTTCGTGAAAATCTTCAACTCGTTAAGTATGGATTAGTTGTTTTGACTTGGGGTAATGTTTCGGAGATAGACCGAGAAAGGGGATTGGTTGTTATTAAACCATCCGGTGTTCCTTACGAAACAATGACTGCTGATGATATGGTTGTTATGGATTTAGATGGAAATAAGGTCGAAGGGAAGCTTAATCCATCATCTGATACACCTACTCATCTCGAGCTATATAGAAATTTTGATGATATTGGCGGTATCGTTCATACTCATTCTTCTTGGGGATGCTCCTGGGCACAGGCAGGTAGAGATGTTCCTGCTTATGGTACTACTCATGCTGATTTTACAAATGGCTGTATTCCTTGCACAAGAGGACTGACCGAGGAAGAGGTCAACGGAGAATATGAGTTGAATACAGGAAAGGTTATTGTTGAGGAGTTTAAAAAAAGAGGAATAAAACCAACAGAAACCCCTGCTGTACTAATTCATCGCCATGGACCATTTGCCTGGGGCAAGGATTCACATAAGGCTGTCGAAAATGCTCTGATTCTTGAGGAAATCTGCAAGATGGCTTATCGTACTGAGTCTGTATCTGCTCTTTGCGACAATAGTAATATTGGCATAGAAGACTATCTTCTTGATAAGCACTATCAGCGTAAGCATGGCAAAAATGCTTATTATGGCCAAAAATTATAGTACTAAAAATTACACCCATCGTTGAATTTCGATGGGTGTTGTGTTATCTTAAAATTGAGGTGATATTATGCTAACAGATATTTTACTTATTATTTGCATAGCTTTGCTTATTGTATTGATAATAATTAATATTGTCAAAAAAGACAGAAGTAATAACGATAGAATTGTTGAACTTTCGCAACAGATGGATAATCTTGTTGCAAAAAATTACGAACAACAGATTAAACTAATTGAAATCTTGAATTCAAATTCCGCTATGCAGACGAATGCTATTAGTGCCGCTATTTCAAATATGCTGGAAAGTAACGAAAAAAAACTCGATGAAATGCGAATGATTGTTGACGAAAAGCTGACTTCAACACTTAATAAGCGACTTGATTCATCATTTGAGCAGGTTTCTAATCAGCTTGGAACAGTATATAAGGCTTTAGGCGAAATGAAGGAAATCTCAAATGGTGTTACAGGGTTAAATAAAATTCTTACAAATGTAAAGAACCGAGGAACCTGGGCAGAGTTACAGCTTCAAAATATTCTGGATCAAACAATTCCGAATATGTATACCACTAATGTCAGAACTAATCCGAATTATAATGGGAGAGTTGAATTCGCAGTAAAAATTCCAAACAGCGAGAATAATGAATTTGTTTGGCTTCCTATTGACAGTAAATTTCCTATGGAGGATTATAGCAGAATAATATCGGCAGGCGAATGTGGTGACATTCAAGCGGTGGAAAATGCCAGAAAATCGCTTGAAACTAGAATTAGAGAAGAGGCAAAGGCAATAAAGAATTATGTTTCAGAGCCTTATACAACACCTTTTGCGATAATGTATCTTGCAACCGAGGGACTTTACGCTGAGGTTATGAGCAATAAAAACGGCTGTCTCTTATACACATCTGACGCTGCCGACGATACTCCTTGTGTA
>CAMFPZ010000091.1 GCA_945979635.1 uncultured Eubacterium sp. | reverse complement strand
TCCTTAGACGAATCATATTCGGCTAAAACATAATCATTTTCACTATATATTACATTAACCTCTCTGAATTTCACCTGACTTGCAATAAGAACATAAACACCCTTTTTTTCGTCAACAACATGAAGTGCTTGACTTGGAATTTTTATACCCTCGTATTTTTTTCGGATTATTTCTATTTCTGTACTGCGAAGCTCTGCAATAGTGTCGTCCATAACATTCAATCGAAGGACAAGCAAGGTTTCGTCGTTTCCGAGCTCCGGCTCAGCACCGCTGATAATCTTCGCCTTCAGTACTGTATTATTATCATCCTTTAGAGCAATTTCAACATAATTTCCGTTTTGGAAGCTTCTTACCTCCTCACTGTCAACAAGAGCGGTAATATACCAATCGTAGCCTGTAACAAGCTTTCCCAGGTTACCCTGTGAGGAAGCTTCCTGTTCGTCAACTCTTTGTTTTGCCGCCTTGAAATCATCAACAGTCATTTTTTCTACATTTTCAAAATCAACAAGCTCCTCGAATCCGTCTGTATAGGTGCTGAAAACTCCGGAGACATCAGTGGTTATATACTTGTCCGGAGTACTGCGACCATACTTAGATATTTCATCAGTCAACGCTGTAACATATGATTGCAAATCAACCTGTTCGCCAATTAAAATCTGTCGCCTAATAAGAACGGAATTGAGGTTTTCCTGTTCGTCATTAAGATTGTTCCTATTAAGCTTTTCGGCATATTCAACAACCTTCTGTTGGATATCCTTATCAATAATTTCCAAATCCGCTGATTGTCCCACTGTTTGAGCTATAAGTGCCTCGTATTGGGCAAGCTGCTGTTCGAGATCGACATATCTGGAGTAGCCTGTCGCCGCCTGCTCCGAGGAAAATACCATACCGACATTTCCGCCCTTTTTGATTTTATCGGAATTGTTATAGCAGGCAACAGTTATTCCGCTTTCGCTTGCAGGAACAACCTTCTCCTGTCTGATAACAAGGGCAGGTGCAGAAATTTTTTCGTAAACAGTAGAGACCTGTGCCGTCTGTGTTTTGAGTTCAATATGGGTTACGCTGTAAATTTCGAAGCAAAAAATTCCCAGAATAACCATAACAGCAATCAATATTGCGGCATTACCTTTATTCATTTTTTGCACAGGCTTTTTCATATTGAACTCCTTTCTTAATCTATTTCAAAAAATTCTTTGCAAGCTCAACTGCATTTTGCACAAGCTCGTCATTGTCCATTTCATCGGCATATAGCCAATGAATATTATCATTTCGTCTAAACCATGTAAGCTGTCGCTTTGCATATCTGCGAGTCGCCTGCTTAAGATTGGCAACCGCATCGTCTAAACAGATTTCGCCGTTAATATACGGCATTAGCTCCTTATGTCCTATCGCCTGTCGAGAGGTTGCACCGAGAGAGTTCATCATATCTCTCGCCTCCTGCTCCAAACCGTTTTTGAGCATAAGGTCAACCCTAAGGTTTATTCTATCATAAAGCTGTTGTCTATCGTTATATCCAATTCCGATATACAATGCCTGATAGGGGCTTTCCTCGAGAATGGAATTTTCGTTTTGTATAGTCTTTGATATTCCGGCTCTGCAAAGCTCCAGAGCACGAATAACACGCTTTCTGTTATTGGGGTGAATGTTATATGCAGCATTTTGGTCAGAGCATTTGAGCATTTCGTAGAGCTCCTCATTACTCAAATTTGCAAGCTCACGGCGTACCTCGTCATCTGCCCCAACATCGGAAAACGAAATATTCTTCACAAAGCTGTCAATAAAAAGTCCTGTTCCGCCGACAATAATCGGAACTCTTCCCCGTTCAACAATTTCGGTAGCTTTTTCCTTTGCCTGCTTAACAAAATCGGCAACCGAAAAGGTTTCGCCCGGTTCCTTGTATTCTACAAGATGATGAGGTATTCCCTGTGCCTCATTCGGCGTTACAACAGCAGTTGCAATGGGCATATTCTTATAAACCTGCATAGAATCAGCAGAAATAATCTCGCCGCCAACAGCCTTGGCTATTTCTATACCGAGTGCACTCTTGCCCGACGCAGTTGCTCCCACAACACAAATTATCTTCGTTTTATCCATCATTGAATCCTGCCGAATTGCTTTTCTATATCATATCTTGAAAGCTTAATCATAACCGGTCTTCCGTGTGGGCAATATCGGATTTCGGGACTTGAAAGAAGCTTCTTGACAAAAAGCTCCATTTCGTATCTAGATGTATTATCTCCTGCCTTTACTGCCGCTCTGCACGACGCGGAATGAAGAATCCAATCAAGCTTATCCGGAGTTATATCCGTTTTGCCCTCAACAAGCTTCGATGCAGTTTCCTCGATTAGACCGGAAACATCCTCTCCGTCAAGAACAGACGGACATTCACGGACAATTACAGTTGAATTTCCAAAGTCCTCGATAAAAAATCCGCATTTCGTATAAAGCTCGATATTTTGCAATACTGCGTTATATTCCTCACCCGAAAGGCGAACTGCCACAGGGCTCAACAGCACCTGCGAGCTTATTTCAAGCGAAGACTTTAGCCTTTCAAAATTCATCCTTTCGTGTGCGGCGTGCTTATCAATAATATAAAGCGAACCATCCATTTCTATCAAAATGTAGGTTTTGAACAACTCACCTATGAGCCTGAACTCAATTTCATCGGATTTTTTATCCTCTGTAATTACAACGCTCGAAGCTTCCGTAGAGGACTCAACCACTTTCTCAACAGGCTTTGGAGAGGTACCGGAGATGTCCAGCTTAAAGGACTTTATAGGCGACTCGATAGTTTGATTCTCCGAAGCATCAAAGCTTGGTGAATCCTTTTCTTTTCCAAACGAAGCCGAAACGCCCCAAGCTTCATCGTAGTCTTTCTTTTGCTTAAAGCTATACTGAACGGGAGCCTCCGGCTTTGCTCGGAAATCCTGTGCTTTTATTGTGGATTGCTCGGTAAGCTTCATTTCGACAGGCGTATCCCCCATTTCAATAGCGGACTTAACGCCATAATACACGAGTTCGAAAACAGGTCTTTCGTTTGCAAATCTAACCTCTATCTTTGCCGGATGAACATTTACATCAACAAAGGAGGTATCACATTCAATATTCAAAACACAGCCCGGAAATTTTCCGACCATAATAGAATTTCGATACGCCTGCTCAAGTGCCGCCATAGCGGTTTGGGATTTTACGAGTCGGGAATTAATAAAGAAAAATTGCATTCCCCTACTCTTACGAGCCATCGACGGCTTCGTTACAAAGCCCGACACTCTCATATTATTAACCTTGTAATCAACAGGAATAAGCGACATTGCAAACTCTCTGCCGAAAACAGAATAAACAGCATCCTTTAGTTCACCGTTTCCCGATGTAATCAAAGCTTGCTTTCCGTCACGAATAAATCTAAAGGAAATTTCAGGATGGCTTATTGCCATTCTTTCAACAATGGAAGCAACCGCATTTGCTTCGGTAACATCCTTTTTCAGGAATTTCATTCTTGCAGGAGTATTAAAAAAAATATCAGCAACACAAATTGTCGTTCCAACAGGACATCCTGCGTCAGTAAAGGCAAGCTCCTGCGAGCCTGCAATCTCGTAGCGTGTTCCTATTTCTTCATCTGCGATACGCGTTAGAAGCTGCACCCTTGCAACAGCGGCGATAGAAGCCATTGCCTCACCTCTGAAGCCGAGCGTTCCGATTTTGTCCAAATCGTCGCTGTATTTTATTTTTGAGGTTGCGTGAGGAATGAACACCTTTTTGACCTCGCTGCGTGCAATACCGCAGCCGTCATCGGTAATGCGGATATAGGTTGAACCGCCGTTTTTTATTTCGATGGTTATTGATTTTGCTCCTGCGTCGATGGAGTTTTCTATCATTTCCTTTACGACAGAGGAAGGTCTTTCTACAACCTCGCCTGCGGCGATTAGCTGATAAACCTCCTGCGGCAAAATATTAATCTCCGGCATATTCCTCACCTACCTTTCTTTTTTCTGTTACAAATTCAGCTTGTCAGTTCAATAGCCTTCTTTTGCAAATCATAAAGAGTTTGCATAGCCTCGATAGGCGTTAGGGTATTGACATCCACCGCCTTTATAAGCTCGAGCATTTCATCAGTTGATTTCGTCTTAAAATTGAACTGAATATCCTCTTCGCTTTCTTCCTCAATTACGGCATTTTCTGCCCTAAAATCAATTTCAACCTTATTGGACTCAAGCTCCTTGAGTATTGCCTTTGCTCTATTGGTTACGGCGGACGGAACTCCGGCAAGCTTTGCAACCTCGATACCGAAGCTTTGGTCGGCACCTCCGCGAACAATTCGACGAAGGAAGGTTATATCGTCGCCACGCTTCTTTACGGCGATTGAATAGTTATTTACTCCCTTGAGCATACCCTCCATAGCTGTAAGCTCATGATAATGGGTTGCAAACAGGGTTTTTGCTCCGATTTTTTTCACAACATATTCAAGAACGGCTCTTGCAATGCTCATACCGTCAAAGGTTGATGTGCCTCGTCCGATTTCGTCGAGAATAATGAGCGATTTTTCGGTAGCGTTTTTAAGAATATTTGAAACCTCGTTCATCTCAACCATAAAGGTTGACTGTCCTGTAGCAAGGTCGTCGGACGCCCCTACACGAGTGAATAAAGCATCACAAACGCTGATTCTTGCACTCCTTGCAGGAACAAACGAACCAATCTGTGCCATAAGAACAATAAGTGCCGTTTGACGCATATAGGTCGATTTACCTG
>CAMFPZ010000090.1 GCA_945979635.1 uncultured Eubacterium sp. | reverse complement strand
ATACATATAATAGGGCAAATAACCATTAGCAACCAGCGTATCATAGGAATAATCAATCATATCGACAGCAAGATTTCTTGAGCTAAGGTCAAAAAATTGTTTTTCAGTTGCTAAAAACGCACCTGATTTCAACGCAAGATTATGTACTGTTATACTCTCCGGATTTAGAGAAACCGCAGTATTGATACTATTTCTAAAGCCTTCGGCGGTATCGGAATTCAAGCCTGCAATAAAATCCATATTAATATTTTCGAATCCAACATTGCGTGCAAGATTATACGCATCAACAGTCTGCTGTGCGGTATGGCGTCTGCCAATGCTTTCCAAAACAACGTCAGAAAAGGTCTGTGGATTTATGCTGATTCTTCCGACATTATGGGAAAACAGTGTCTCCAGCTTTTCTCTGGTTACGGTATCAGGTCTACCGGCCTCGACTGTATATTCGCGAAGTGTCGATAAATCGAAGCTATTTTCTATTGTGCTTAGTATTCTGCATAGCTGCGATGCGTTCAAGGTAGTTGGAGTTCCGCCGCCGAAATAAATACTTTCAAGTCTCAAAGAAAGCTCATCGGCAATTTTTCCTATTTCGGAAAGTTCATCACACAGAAGAGCAACATAAGGCTCAATTAATGCAGCCGCATTTTGGATACTATGCGATACGAACGAGCAATATGAGCAACGGCTTGGGCAAAACGGAATGGAAACATAAAGTGAAAATGAATCTTTTTTCGAAAGAGCGATAATCTTATTTTCGCTTTTCATAACAGACATAGCAAGATTTATTTTCTTTTCCTGTACCCTATCATTCAAAAATTTTTGCCTGGCTCCGTCAACGCCTAATTTTTCGACAGTAGAATGCATAAGTCGTGCAGGACGAACACCATATAGAATTCCCCAAGGCAGACTAAAGCCCATCATCTCGCACAACGAATCGTACAAAAGCAGACTCAATTCATTTGCTAAATCACCATTAGGTGTTATTTCCCTGCTTCTTTCGATGAATCTGCTATACGCTTTAATTCGTACGATAAAGGAGTTATCCTTTCTTATCGCTTCGATTATAACATTATCCTCGCCGTCCTTTTTCAGCTTTTCAAGGGGAAAAAACATTACGGCAATTTTTTCGGTATGATAGGATAGGTCGTGGTTAATATTTTTTATTATCATAAGCGTTTCATATACGGATTATTTTTTCTTTCAAAATCGAGAGTTGTATGCTCGGAATGACCCGGATATACATTATAGTCTCCGTCAAGGTTAGAAAGCTTCTTCAAGGAAGACATCATTTCCTCCACCGAGCCCGATGGAAAATCTGTTCTGCCGCAGGAGCAATAAAACAATGTATCTCCGCTAAAAACAGCATTTTCACAAATATAGCAAACACTTCCCTTTGTATGGCCGGGGGTTGCCATGACTTTTATGTTTATATCCCCCAAGGAGAGTAAGTCTTCGTCACCAACAATAATGTCGGCGTCAACATTATTTTGTTCACCGCCGATAAAAACAGCAAGAGAAAGTCTGCTCGAATGAAGCATAGGCTCATCGGCAGAGGAAATGACGATTTTTGCATTATATTTTTCCTTTATTCCCATTGCACCTGCGATATGGTCGCAATGTCCGTGGGTAAGAAGAATATACTCAAGCTTTGTATCGCCTATAAATTTCATCATTTTTTCACTGTATTCTGTGCAATCGACAAGTGCCGATTTATTTGTTTTTTCATCAACAATAAGATAGCAATTATTATCCATCGCACCGAAGGAGGCTGATTTTATTTTCATCAATGAAGCTCCTTTGAATCAAGAATTATTGTTACCGGTCCGTCATTAACAAGCTCAACAGCCATATCGGCACCGAACTCGCCTGTTTGAACACTTTTTACACCCGAATTCTTCATTCCGTCAACGAAATATTCATATAGCTCATTTGCTATATCGGGAGATGCTGAATCCGTAAACGAAGGGCGTCTGCCGTGGGAACAATCTGCATAAAGAGTAAATTGCGAAACAACAAGAGCGGAGCCGTCAATATCGAGAAGACTCTTATTCATTTTTCCGTTTTCGTCCTCAAAAATACGCAAAACAGGAATTTTTTTCAACAATTTATCGGCATCATTCTTTGTGTCACCCTGACCCACTCCAAGCAAAATCATAAATCCCTTCTCACAGGAGCCTACAACGGACGAATCAATTTCCACTTTTGCATATTTCACTCTTTGAATAATTGCTTTCATAAGCTATTTATCTCCTCTTTCGATAAGATATACACCATCGATTTTATTAAGCATCTTAATTATTGCGTCCAAATGCTCTTTATTGTTTACTGTAATCGACATCGAGGTGATACAATTTCCGTCGTTAATAGGTCGTGCATTTATTGTATGCAGCTTAACATGAGCGTTAACGATAGTTGTAGTAATATCCAAAACAACACCGTCTCTGTCAATAGCGTAAACATCAAGAGACGAACGAGCCTCAACCTTAACCTTACTATCCCAATGTGCAGGAATCCAACGCTCCGGCTCCGGAGACAATGCAGGGTCAACGGGCACATTCTTGCAATCACGACGATGTACTGTAAGTCCGTGACCTCTGGTAATAAACCCAATTATCGGCTCCCCGGGAAGAGGAGAACAGCATCGAGCCATATTAATAAGACAATTATCTATTCCTTCAACAACAACACCATCGGAAGATTTTGTTTGGGTATTGGTTTTATTAATCTTATTAGAGGTTACAGGAGCAACAGTCTCTTTAATTTTCCAATTTCTGTTATACTCGTCCTTTATTCCGGGCATAAGGCGACTGATTTGCAAGCCGCCGTATCCGATTGCGGCATAGAAATCATCTACGCTATCAAAATGCTGGCGTTCGGCAATTTTCTTTACAAATTCATCGTACTGACCTGTCTCAAAACGAAGATAGTTTCGTTTGAATTCGTGCTCAAGGTCAGCCTTACCCTGAATGATATTTTCATCACGCTTTTCTTTTTTGAACCAAGCACGAATTTTTGAACGAGCCTCACCGCTCTTTACGATACCGAGCCAATCACGGGATGGTCCCTTACCCTGCTGATTTGAGGTTATAATCTCTACAACCTGTCCTGTTCGAACAACAGTATCAAGAGGTACAATTCTACCATCTATTTTTGCACCTATCATACGATTTCCGACAGCGGAGTGAATAGCATAGGCAAAGTCAATAACGGTTGAACCCTTAGGTAAGGATTTTACATCGCCCTTTGGAGTAAAGGCATAAATCTCATCAATCGACAAATCGCCCTTAATAGTGGAAACCATTTCCTCGGCATTATCAGCGGAGTCGCCGGCTTCAAGCATTTGGTGTATCCATTTGAGAGAGGAATCGAGATTGTCCTTTCCGCCCTTACCGATTTTATACTTCCAGTGGGCAGCGATTCCGTATTCAGCCGTTCTATGCATATCCCAGGTTCTTATTTGAATTTCAAAGGGTATACCTTTTTTTGAAAGAACAGTAGTATGAAGCGACTGATACATATTCGGCTTCGGAGTAGAAATATAATCCTTAAACCTACCGGGAAGCGGAGTAAACATATCGTGAACAATACCGAGTGCATTATAGCAATCAATCATACTGTCTACAATAATACGAATAGCATAAATGTCGTATATTTCCTCAAAATTCTTTCCCTTAATATAAACCTTACGGAAAATTCCATGAACGGATTTCACTCGTGAGGTTATAGTAACATCCTTCATAATCGGCTCAAGCTTTTCCTTTATTTGAGTCTTAATATCCTCAAGGAAAACTGCTCCCTCACTGGATTTCATTTTCAGAGAATCTTCTATTTCGTGATATGCAATAGGGTCAAGATAACGAATAGCTAAATCCTCAAGCTCCTCTTTTACTGCACGAATACCTAATCTATGGGCAATGGGAGCATAGATTTCGAGAGTTTCGAGCGATTTTTCGCGTTGCTTATATTCGGGCATAAACTGAAGAGTTCGCATATTGTGAAGACGGTCGGCCAGCTTAATAATAATTACCCTAACATCCTGATTCATAGCGATAAACATCTTACGAATATTCTCCGCCTGAACCTCCTCCTTTGTCGAAAGAGGAATCTTACCGAGCTTTGTTACGCCGTCAACCAAAACAGCAACCTCTTCGCCGAATTTTTCACGAATGAAGTCCAAGTCATAGGTTGTATCCTCGACAACATCATGCAAAAGTGCTCCGATAATACACTCGTTATCCATACCCAATTCATAAAGAATCTTCGCAACGGCTACGGGATGCATAATATAAGGCTCACCAGAACGACGGCGTTGATTCTTATGTGCTTGATAAGCGAGGGTATATGCCTTTTCTATTATTTTGCTGTCATATTGTAAATTAGTCTTAACGACCTCAAAGAATTCCGAAAAATGGTCGTTATATTCCTCAAGTATTATTTCGTTAGTCAATTGATATTCTTCCCTTCAAGCTTCTTAATATATCGGTTTGTTCCAAATCGACCTTATTCTTCGGCGGATTAAGTGTAATCTTTTCCTGAATATTTATAAGTCCTGCCTGATTAAATGCCTTTAGTGCAAACATAAGCTGACCGTACGATATCATATCCTGTAATCTAAAATACAAATCATCAAGAGAATAATTATATCCGTTATTCGCTTTCAAATATTTATAGACAACCTTACATACCTCTCTGTCGGGATAGAGGCTTTTATCTGCCTTTCCGGTGCTTCGATATAGGTCATAAACAGCTTTTTCGCTAAAATACTTTTCCTCATTACAGGAT
>CAMFPZ010000089.1 GCA_945979635.1 uncultured Eubacterium sp. | reverse complement strand
TGTTGACTCACGGAATTGGCGATACTATTCGTGTCAGTCTTACCGACGCTCCTGTTAAGGAGGTTTATGCTGCATTTGATATCCTAAAGGCTGTCGGAATGAAAACGGATTGTCCGTATCTCGTTTCCTGTCCCACCTGCGGAAGAACAAGAATTGACCTCGTCGGTCTTGCAAAAAAGGTTGAGGATAGGCTTCGTGATTGTAAAAAGCCGATTACAGTTGCAGTTATGGGTTGTATAGTAAACGGTCCGGGCGAAGCAAGAGAAGCGGATATCGGCGTAGCAGGCGGTGACGGCTGCGGCCTTATCTTTAAGAAGGGCGAAATTTTACGCAAGGTTGATGAAGAAGTCCTTTTAGACGAATTGATGAAAGAGATAGAAAAATTATAATGGCAAAGATATATAACTACTTTTCTGATTATATAAACGATGATGATTTGGCATATATCGGTAACGCAGAGATAACTCGCTTTACTGTATATAAGTCGGATAGACGATTGGAGCTTGATATAACTATGGATAGACTCCTTGATTATCCGATTGTTAATAGATGCCAAAATGCTTTGAAAAATGCTCTCGAGCTTAGTAGTGCAAAAATAAATATTAAGTATCTTAAGAGTCTTTTTAATCTTAGTGATATAGAAAAAATACTGTCCTTTGTTATTGCCGATAACCCTATTATCAACGGATTTTTCGACGGGGTTGAGGCAGAGGAGGACGACGGAGTAATAACCCTTTGCCTGAAGCACGGCGGAAGAGAGCTTCTTGAAGGACAGAAGCTTGACGAAATAATCAGCAAATATCTATACGAAAAATTCGGTGTTGATTACGACATCTCCTTCCTCGAGGTAAAAACCTTCGATATGGAGGCGGCGGTACGACAGGCTGTTCAGGAAAAGGAAGCCCAAAAAGCAAAGGAAGAGGAAAAGAAAGAAAAATATGTTCCTCATATTCAGCTTGGTGATTTGCCGCTTTATGATGATACAAGAAAAATCATTATGGGCAGACAGATTAAGGATATTCCGAAGCCTATTAAGGATGTTATGCCTGATGACGGATTTGTCACAGTTTGGGGCGATGTTGTAAAGACCGACACGAGGGATACAAAAAGGGGAGATTCTCGAATTTTCTCCTTTGATATAACTGACTATACCTCTACTATTTCTGCCAAAATATTCGAAAAGAATTCGATTATTGACCCCATTATAAAAAATATCGAGAATGCCGGTACAATTTTGCTAAACGGGATATACCAGTATGACCAATTTTCCGGCGAATATCTCATAAGACCGAATAATATCGAATCCATTAAGAAAATTGAAAAAATGGATACTGCCGACGAAAAGAGAGTAGAGCTTCATTTACATACATCCTTTTCGGATATGGATGGTATTACACCGCCGAAAAAGCTTATTGCCAGAGCAGCAAAATGGGGACATAAGGCTATTGCAGTAACTGACCATGGTGTTGTACAAGCTCTCCCGGAGGCATATGCTGCTGCAAAGGCAAACGGAATAAAGCTAATCTTAGGTATGGAAGGCTATGTGGTTGATGATAGCGTTTATCCGGACTTTATGGAAATGAAGATGAAGGAATTTCGCAGAAATCACATTATTTTGCTCGTTAAGGCAGATAACTCTATGCCTATGCGACTTGATGAAAACTGGCGACCGGTTATGGATGAGCCCGAGGACGGAATTGTACATAAAGGCCGTAAAAATTTATATGAACTCATCAGTCACAGTAATGTAAAAACCTATAAGGGCAGACCTCTGATACCAAAATCGCTTTTGGCCCAAAAGCGTGACGATATTCTTATCGGCTCTGCCTGTGAGCAGGGTGAGCTTATTCAGGCTATTCTTCGCGGCGAGAGCCGGGAGGAGGTTGAGCGTCTTGCTGAATTCTACGATTATATCGAAATTCAGCCTAACGGAAATAATGAATTTATGATTCGCTCAACCAAGGAGCTTCACGAGAATATAAACAGTGAAGAGGACCTTGTTAATATTAATAAACGCCTTATCGAGATTGCCGACAAGCAGGGAAAGCTTGTTGTTGCTACGGGTGATGTTCATTTTCTTGATGAGAGTGATGCAAAATTCAGAGCAATTATAATGGCATCAAAGGGCTTTACCGATGCGGATTGCCAAGCACCGCTTTATTTTAAGACTACCGATGAAATGCTTGAGGACTTTGCCTGGGCAGGAGATAGAGCAAGAGAGTTTGTTATTGATAATCCAAACAAAATTGCCGATATGTGCCAGGACAAGCTTCCCCCTATACCACCGGGAACATATCAGCCCCATATAGACGGAGCTGATGAGGAGCTTACGGAAAAATGCTGGACAACGGCGAAGGAGCTGTACGGTGACCCTGTCCCCGAATATGTTGCAAGCCGTCTCGAAAGAGAGTTGAATTCTATTATTTCCCACGGCTATGGCGTGCTTTATGTAATTGCAAAGAGGCTTGTAGAGGAAAGTGAGCGAAATGGTTATCTTGTTGGTTCAAGAGGCTCCGTTGGTTCATCACTTGCGGCTCATTTTGGTGGAATATCCGAGGTAAACCCTCTTGCACCCCATTATTATTGTAAAAACTGTAAGCATAGTGAATTCTTCCTGGCAGGTGAATACGGATCCGGCTTTGACCTCCCGAAGAAGAATTGTCCAAATTGCGGAACTCCTATGAAGCGTGACGGACACGAAATTCCGTTCGAAACCTTCCTTGGCTTCGACGGCGACAAGGAACCCGATATTGACCTTAATTTTTCGGGTGAGTATCAGTCTCGCTCACATAGATTTACTGAGGAGCTTTTCGGTAAGGAATTTGTATTTAAGGCAGGTACTATGGCTACCGTTGCCGATAAAACTGCTTATGGCTATGTAAAAAAATACCTTGACGAAAGAGGCCTTGCAAATATAACGCCTCGAGCAGAAATTGACAGATTGACTGTGGGTTGTACCGGAATTAAGCGAACAACCGGCCAGCACCCCGGAGGAATGGTTGTTGTTCCGGATAAATACAGCGTTGAGGACTTTACCCCTATACAATATCCGTCCAATGACGAGAAGAAGGGTACATATACTACTCATTTCGACTTTAAGAATTCTCTTCACGATACATTGCTTAAGCTTGATGAGCTTGGACACGATAATCCTACGCTCTATAAATATCTTGAGGATTCAACAGGCGTTCCTGTTATGGATGTCGACCTGTCCGACCCAAAGCTATATGAACTCATAACCTCTTGTGCTCCGCTGGGTGTTTCACCGGAGGATATAGATAATCCGACAGGAACGCTTGCTATTCCCGAAATGGGAACTCCGTTTGTTGTCGGAATGCTTATGGAGGCACAGCCGAAAACCTTTGCCGACCTGCTCCAGATTTCCGGACTTTCTCATGGTACCGATGTTTGGCTGGGTAATGCACAGGAGCTTATTCAAAACGGAATTTGCACTATCAGTGAGGTTATCGGATGTCGTGATGATATTATGACCTATCTTATTCATAAGCTTGAGGCGTACGAAAAGAAAACAGGCGAAAAATCACCTCTTTCAAAAAAGGATTGCTTCAAGATTATGGAATATACCCGTAAGGGTAAGGCCACTAAAGAGCTCCCGCCTTACGAGGAAGGAATGAAAACCATTGGTGTTGAGCAATGGTATATCGATTCATGCTATAAGATCAAATATATGTTCCCTAAAGCACACGCCGCGGCATATGTTATTGCCGCATTGCGTATTGCATGGTATAAGATATATTATCCTGTTGAGTTTTACAGTGCGTATTTTACTGTACGAGGCGGTGCTATTGATGCCGTTGCTGCAGTTCAGGGAAAGGATGCCGTAAAACGCAGAATGCAGGAAATTAAGCTAAAGGGAAATGACGCAACCGCAAAAGAGGAATCGCAGTATGTAGTTCTCCAAATTGTAATAGAAATGCTTGCAAGAGGCTACGAATTCCTTCCTGTAGATTTGTATAAATCCGATTGGAGAATATATAAGATTGAGGATGGAAAAATTCGATTGCCGTTTTCTGCTATTGACGGAATAGGTGAAACTGCAGCGATTGCAATAGCACAGGCTGTCGAGCGAAATCCTGAAGGCTTTATTGCTTCCGATGATTTGGCAAATGAACCGGGCGTCGGAAAATCAGTTGTTGATGCTCTTCGTGCGGCAGGAGCACTCGGCGATTTGCCCGAAAGCACCCAAATTACTCTGTTTTAATATTAATATTTTAGTATTGACAAGAACGCTTTATTGTGTTAGCATATTAGCACACTAAAGCGTTATAGAAAGGACAACTCCCTTATTATGAAAAGATATGCAAAAATAACTCCCCAAGGCAGTAGAGATTATCTCTTCGAGGAGAGTGATGACAGAAGAAAGGTTGAACGAGTAGTTACCGACCTCTTTAAGGAAAACAGCTATCGCAAGGTTATAACTCCGACTATCGAATACTTTGATGTTTTCAATAGCGAAAATACGGGTATCGAACCGGAGGAAATGTTCAAGATGAGCGACTCCAAGGGAAGAACGACTGTTCTGCGACCGGATAATACAATGCCTATTGCCCGAATGGTTGCGACTCGTCTGGACGATAGTGAGCTTCCCGTAAGGCTGTATTATAATCAATCTGTTTTTGTCCGTGCAAAGGATTTGGCAGGAAGGCATAACGAGATTGCCCAAAGCGGTGTTGAGCTTATCGGAGACGGAAGCATTGAGGCTGATATTGAAGTTCTGTCTCTTATACACATCTCCGAGCCCACGAGACGTAGAGGAATCT
>CAMFPZ010000088.1 GCA_945979635.1 uncultured Eubacterium sp. | reverse complement strand
TGTATTTCAGTAGACAGAAACGCAAAAACCTGGACAATAAACCGTGACGAATGTGCTCAATGCGGTGCTTGTATTGAGGCTTGCAAGAAATTCCACAGCCTTTCATACGCAGAGGATGACGGTGAGACAGGCGAGGTTGTATTCAGCAAAGATGGTACTCCTGCTCCCTCAAAGCCTGCTCCGAAGAAGGAGGCTCCAAAGCCGGAGGAGAAGCCTGCAGAGGAAAAGACACTTGGCAAAATCAGCACTCAAAAGCCTGATGAAGGCCTCACCTATGGCAAGATTGCAAACAATATTGAAGCTTGTATTCTATGCGGATTATGTGCAAGAGCCTGTCCGAAGCAGATTATTACTGTTGACCGCAAGGACACAAAAACCTGGAGCATCGACAGAGATGATTGTCTTCAATGCGGACTTTGTATTGATGCATGCAAAAAGCTTCATTGCTTAGGTTACGCCGAGGATGATGCAGAATTCGGAATTATCACCTATAAAAAGGAAGTATAAATTATTACAAAACTCTATACCTTTTCGGGTATTGTTCAAGGCTTGGGGTTTCGTCCAACAGCCTTGAGGCTTGCAAACGAGCTTAAAATAAAGGGCGAAATAAAAAATTCAGGCGGTAATGTAGAAATTATCGCACAGGCAGAAAATAAGGCGTTGGTTGAATTCAGCCGACGCCTTGTCGGTATTTTCAAAATTGAGAATTATACAGAAAAAAATCTAGAAAATTACGGTCGTAAATTTGACGATTTCAAAATTATTCACAGCACAAATGACGGCTCGATGCCGTTTATCACTCCCGATTTAGCAACCTGCGAGGACTGTGAAAGGGAGCTTAAGGACGAAAACAACCGCAGATACGCTCATCCATTTATAAGCTGTATCAACTGCGGAGCAAGATATACAATCATTAATTCTCTGCCATATGACAGAGAGAATATCACTATGTCGTGCTTTGAGCTTTGTAACGAATGCAAAAAAGAATATACAAAAAGCGACAACATAAGATGTCACGCACAAACGATTGCCTGTAACAAATGCGGGCCGAAAACGAGCATTCCTATTGAAGAAGCAATAGACTTACTGAAAAACGGCGAAATTCTCGCAATAAAAGACATAGGGGGATATCATCTTTCGTGCAAATGCGAAAAGGAAATTGCATACAGGCTACGCGAAATCAAGGGCAGAGAAACAAAGCCGTTTGCAATAATGTTCAAAAGCGTTGACGAAATCAAGCAATACTGTGAGGTAAGCGAAAAGGAGCAAGAGCTTTTATGCTCAACTGCAAGACCAATAGTATTACTGAAAAAGAAAAAAGAAATGCCTGAGGGTATTTGCGACGACAGCGACTATATCGGGGCATTTTTACCCTGCAATCCTATACAAATACTTATACTGGAAAAAATTTCACCGCTCATTATGACAAGTGCAAACATAAGCGGCGAGCCGATAATAATTGATGATGAAAAAATAAAAAAATTTCCGGTTAAGATTTTGTCACACGACAGAGAAATTCTCACTCCGCTTGACGACAGCGTTGTAAGAATTAACGCAGGACGAGTACAATTCATTCGTCGAGCACGAGGATATGTGCCGCTTGCAATAAATGTCTCAATCAAAGCAAAGAAAGATATTCTGGCTCTCGGAGGAGACCTAAAAAGCAGCTTTGCAATTATGCATAATGAATATATTTATCCGTCACAGTACTTTGGTGATTTAGAGGACGAGGAATATTTCGAAGCATACAAGGATAATATCGACAGATTCTGCAAGCTACATTCATTCACTCCGGAGATTATAGTCAGCGACAAGCACCCTTTGTATCACAGCACAAAGGTTAGAAAAGCAAACAAAAAATATCAGCACCACCTTGCTCACGCATACAGTGTTATTGCAGAACACGGGCTGAAGGGTGATGTTTTGAGCTTTGTTTTCGATGGTACGGGATATGGCGATGACGGAGCCGTCTGGGGCGGCGAGGTCTTTCTTAACAAAAAGAGAGTCGAGCATCTTGAATACACAAAAATGCTTGGCTCGGATGAAATTTCAAAAAATGCGGATTTATGTCTCGCCTGCTATGAAAAGAGCAACAAACTGATTAACAAGGCAATTGAAAGCAATATCAACACAGTTGAATCGTCCAGTATGGGCAGATTGTTTGATGCAATATGCTCCCTGCTTGATATTAAGCACTACAACACCTATGAGGGAGAATGTGCGATAGCTCTTGAACGTTGTGCGTCAAGAGCAGACAAGGCATATTATATTGAGCCAAGCCTTTCTCCCTGCGAAATAATCGGAGCAATTCGAAAAGCAAACGCACCAAAGGAGGAGCTTGCTCTGGGATTCCATTATATGCTGGCAGAATTGATATTAAGCATAGCAGAAAAGTACAAGGTTGAACAAATAACCTTGAGCGGCGGTTGCTTCAATAACGAAATTCTTTCAAGAAAAGCAATAGCCATACTTAATAAGAAGAAATACAAGGTTTATACAAATAATATTGTGCCCTGCTCTGATCAGGGAATTTGTGTAGGTCAGGCATACCTTCAAGCACTTGAACAAAATAAGGAGTAAGACTATGTGTGTTGCAGCACCGGGAAAAATAATTGAAATAGAAAACGGAATGGCAAAAGTTGAGTATTCCACCAATATTACGAGTGTCAGTGTTGGGATAGTCGACTGCAAGGTAGGAGATTGGGTTTTGGTTCACGCAGGACTCATCATTCAGGTTTTACCACAGGACGAAGCAGAATATATGGTTGATTTATTCAATGAATTAGAGGAGCTTGGCTCATAATGGATATTAACGACATACTGAAATTTCTAAAAGAATATGACGGCGAAAAAATAACAATAATGGAGGTCTGCGGTACTCACACAGCCTCAATAGCTCAAAATGCAATCCCGTCATTATTGAGCGACAAAATCAAGCTAATAAGCGGTCCGGGATGTCCTGTATGCGTAACCGTCAGCGATTACATTGACAGGCTTATTGAGCTTGCATCAAAAGGAAACACTATCGTCACCTTCGGCGATATGATAAGAGTTCCGGGCAGCAAAGGAGCTCTTATGGATATAAAGAGCGAGGGTGCGGATATCAGGATGGTTTATTCTCCGCTCGAGATACTCGATTTTGCTCAAAAGGAGAGCGACAAGTGCTTCATTTTTGCGGCAGTAGGCTTCGAAACAACTACTCCTATCTATGCTGTTTTGGTTGACGAAATCATCAAGCGTGGAATAAAAAATATCAAAATTCTCACTGCCTTAAAAACAATGCCGAATGTAATCAAAGCTCTATGCGACAGCGACAACGATATTGATGCATTTCTGGCACCCGGCCATGTTGCCGTTATCACCGGAAGCGATGCGTTTTTGCCGCTTGCACAAAAATACAATCTGCCTTTTGCCGTAAGCGGCTTTGAAGCGGAAGAAATACTGATTAGTATTTATGCACTCATAAAGCTAAAGGGACAGGGTAAGGTTATTAATCTCTACAAAAAAGCGGTTTCTCCTAATCCGAACAAAAAGGCAGAATATTTAACAGGAAAATATTTTGAAGCGTACGATGCCGCATGGAGAGGCTTGGGAATTATAGAGGGCTCGGGAATTGCATTGAAGGAGGAGTACTCATATCTTGATGCAGGCTCAAGAAACCTCAATAATGATTTTTCACACAAGAACGGATGCTGCTGTGCAGAGGTTATCACAGGAAAAAGAAAGCCCTACGAATGTCCTCTTTACGGTAAGGCTTGCACACCCCACCACCCTATCGGAGCATGTATGGTGAGCAATGAGGGCTCGTGCTTCAACTACATCACAAGTAACAGAGAATAAGGAATTTAACATATGAAAATCACATTATCCCACGGCAGCGGAGGACAGGCAACCTCTGATTTAATCGACAATATTTTTGCAAAGCATTTTACAAATCCCGTGCTTAATCTTATGGAGGACAGTGCGGTGGTTGACGGCAATGAAAAAATAGCTATAACAACCGACAGCTTCGTTGTTACTCCCCTGTTTTTCAAGGGTGGTGACATAGGAAGGCTGGCAGTTTGCGGTACGGTAAACGACCTACTTATGAGGGGTGCAAAAGCGAAATATATCACCTGCGGATTTATTATTGAAGAAGGTACAGACACCGACGATTTGGAAAAAATTGTCGAGTCAATGGCAAAAACCGCCGAAGAGGCAGGTGTTATTATTGTTGCAGGAGATACAAAGGTTATTGAGGGAAACGGCGGAATTTATATTAATACAACCGGTATTGGCTTCGTTAAGGACAATAGCATCAGTGCTTATAACATAAAGGACGGCGATTGTGTTATAGTCAGCGGAACCATTGGCGACCATCACGCAACGATACTTTCGGCACGAATGGGAATCGAAAACGAAATATATTCCGACAATGCTCCGCTAAACGAAATGGTTTATGCATTACAAAACGGCGGAATAGACATACATTGTATGAGGGATATCACCAGAGGAGGCTTGGGAACCGTACTCAACGAGCTTTCCTTAGCTTCCGGAGTTCAAATCGAAATTGAGGAGGAAAAAATCCCTATAACAGATGAGGTCAGAGCATTTTCAAAAATTCTCGGACTGAACATTATGCATATGGGAAATGAGGGTAAAATGGTGCTTTTCGTAAGCGAGGATCAATCCAAAAAAGCCCTCGAAATACTCAAGAGCAGTAAATATGCACTCAATTGTGCCATCATAGGAAAAGTAAAAAACGGAGAAGGTGTAATCCAAATAACCCGCCTCGGCGGTAGGAAAAAGGTTGGCGTTTTAGTCGGTGAAGGGCTGCCCAGAATATGCTAGACAAAAATTCAAAAATGTGTAAACATTTTCTTAACTCTTGTTTTGAATTATTGAATTTCAATGTATGAAACTATAAAATATATATACTGACAAAAGTGAGGGG
>CAMFPZ010000087.1 GCA_945979635.1 uncultured Eubacterium sp. | reverse complement strand
ATCGTCGGCAGCGTCAGATGTGTATAAGAGACAGCTATAGGTATTATTCCCATAAAACAAGAACCCTAAAGACAGAGCATGATATTCGTGTAAAGCTTATGAATGAGCAAAGAGCACTTAATGAACAGCTTTTCCTGAAAAAGGAAAAGGAGGTCCTTGAGACAGAAATTGAGCGTAACGAACGCGAGCTAAATGAATAAACTAAAATGGCAATCCTCTTTTCTTTAGAGGATTGCCGTTTTTTGGTTATATCTCATTTTTTGGTATTACGCCGATGCCTATACCCATTCTTCCGCCGTGGAGAATGAAATTCTTTGCACTTCTTTGGAGCGAGGTGTTTTCGGGATAGCGTTTTTTGAAAAGATGTCGTTTCCCGAAAATTCGTTCAATTGCCTGTACATCAATTGGCAGGGAATCGACAATTTCGAATAGTGATTGAAATTGCAATATGTTTGACGAGCTTTGCATAAACAAATAATTTTCGTCAAATAATAGCCAGCTTTCCGAAAAATAATAGTTGTATTCGTAATCGGGAAAATAATGCGAAAAAAACTCATTTGCTTTTTTCAGTGATAAAACACAATCGGCATAATTCAGCTTTTCTCCCTGCGGTATGTGGATGTAAACAAGATTGTCTCCATACTCAAATGGCATTTTTGAGTAATTCAGGGTTTTATTTTTGCAGGGGTAAAGCTGGAATTGCAGTCTTCCGATTTTGAACAACTCGCATTTGAGATGATTCTTTATCCAGTTATAATTCTTCAGTCCCTTGTTTGAGTTATTTTTGCACCAAATTGTTATGTCCTGCATTGTATCGTAAAAAATTTCGTCGCTTATACAGAGCCTTTCGTATTCCTGCTTTGTGTATTTTGTGTATTCGACGCATACAGCCAGACGGGTTAGATCGTCTTGCTTTTTCAGAACGGAAAAGGTCTTTTCTTTGCAGGCCTCAACGAGGGAGTTTATTTTGTTTTTTTCTGTGTCGAGTAAGTCAATCAGACTTGCCTCGAGCTCTTTTTCCAAATTTAATTGCTTTATTAATTCACTCATATCGGTAGTCTATCATTTCATTGTGCTTTTGTCAAATACACATTGTAAACCGTATTGTGAAAAATAGGTTGACAATAGAAAAAAATACGCTAAAATAGATTTAGTAAAGGAGGATGAATTATGGTCGAAAAATCAGTAAAGGACAGAAAAAAGCCGAGAACGATTGATATGATTTATGTGGGGCTTTCGGCTGCACTAATTGCACTCGGAGCTTGGATTTCAATTCCTGTCGGAGATATTCCGATTACGCTTCAAACCCTTATTATATGCCTCATTTCAGGACTTTTCGGAATGAAAAGAGGAACCCTCTCTGTTTTGATTTATATTGTGCTCGGTGCAGTTGGAATGCCTGTTTTTTCTAATTTCAAGGCCGGAATCGGAGTTCTTGCAGGACCGACAGGCGGCTATATTGTGGGATTTATTTTTATCGCAATTGTTGTTGGTTTTGTGTCGGATAGAATGAAGGGAAAGCTTTGGGCAGTTGCACTTGCGATGGTTTGTGCAATCGCACTTTGCTATGCCTTTGGAACGGCTTGGTTCTTCATTTATATGCAATCGAAGAAGGTTGTTACTCTTTCCTATGTTTTAGGCCTTTGTGTTGTTCCGTATATTATTCCCGATCTCGTGAAGATGGCGGTTGCCTGCGTCTTGGTTAATCGACTCAAAAAATTCGTGAAATAAATAATTGACTAATTTCAGTTTCGAATTTATAATATCCATATGGAAAATTTAGTTGAGAAAAAAGAGGTTCGCGACTATAAGGATATTGAGCGAAGCATACAAAAGAAATTTCATCGCTGCATTTGGAGCAAATTTGTGGCCGGAATAAATGAGTACAATCTCGTTGAACCGAATGACAAAATTGCCGTTTGTATTTCGGGCGGTAAGGATAGTATGCTTATGGCGAAGCTGTTTCAGGAGCTAAAACGACACAATAAATTTCCGTTTGAGCTTGTATTCTTGGTTATGGATCCCGGATATACCGAGGCTAACAGAAGAAAAATCGAGGATAACGCAAGGCTTCTTAATGTGCCGCTTACAGTATTCGAGAGCGATATATTCGAAAGCGTTTTTAATATACAAAAATCTCCGTGCTATATTTGTGCAAGAATGAGGAGGGGCTATCTCTATTCCCATGCAAAGGAGCTTGGATGCAACAAAATTGCTTTGGGGCATCATTATGATGATGTTATCGAAACTGTGCTTATGGGTATGCTTTACGGCGGTCAGGTGCAGACGATGATGCCGAAGCTTCATTCGACAAATTTCGAGGGTATGGAGTTGATTAGGCCAATGTATATGATTCGCGAGGATGACATAAAGCATTGGAGAGATTATAACGGACTCGAATTTTTGCAATGTGCCTGTAAATTTACGCAGGAGCATCATACAATAAAGGCAACGGGCGACAGTGCCTCGAAGCGTTTGGAAATAAAGCATCTTATTTCCGAAATGGCAAAAATTAATCCTCAGGTTGAGCAAAATATATTTAAGTCGGTAGAAAATGTAAATCTCTCTACCATAATCGCCTATAAGGATAAGCAGGGCGAGAAGCATCATTTTCTTGATGAATATTGATTTTCCCGAAATGATGAATTAAAAAACCTTTCCCGTCATAGTATTCTGTGACAAGGGGAGGTTTTTTTATGCTATCGGCATTACTTGGATTTATAGGCTCGAATATTCTGTGCTTCATTTTGCACATACAAAACGGCTCGTGCTTTCCGAAGCCGCTTTCCGCAAAGCAGGAACGGGAATATATAGAAAAAATGGCTAATGGCGATTTGAATGCAAGAGGTGTTTTGATAGAACGAAATTTGCGTCTTGTCAGCCATATTTGCAAGAAATATTATGCAAAAACGAATGATACGGACGATTTGATTTCCATCGGTACAATCGGCTTGATTAAGGCGGTTGACAGCTTTGATTATACAAAGGGCACTCGATTTTCAACCTACGCCTCGCGTTGCGTTGAAAATGAAATACTTATGTACTTTCGCAGCCTAAAGAAGCAAAGTAATGAGGTTTTTTTCGGCGATGCAATAGAAACGGATAAGCAGGGAAATCCGCTTACAGTAGAGGATATTATTAAGGATGATACCGATATTGTTGAGGAGCTTGAGGCAAAGAGAAAATGGCTTGCCGTAAAATCCTTTATAGACGAGATGGAGGATAAAAGAGAAAAGGAAATTCTGGTTTTACGCTATGGACTTAATAATAAAAAGCCACTTACCCAAAGGGAGGTGGCTCAAAAATTGAATATCAGTCGTTCATATGTCAGTCGAATCGAGAAAAAGGTTCTTTCCGACCTTGCCGACAAATTTGAAAAACACGAAAATAATAGGTGACAAATCAACCTGTTACGGTGTAGTAGAATACAATGCTTTCGCCTCCGTTTAGCTTGTAATTGCTGCATCCTCGGTTCGCGTCAGTACCGTTGACCTTGTATTTCCAACCGCTGCTTTTTCCGCAGTCGAATTCGTCCAGGTTGTTTATTCCGACTACATAAATTCCGTATGGCGACGATTTTGTGGTAAGTATGATGCCGTTGCTTTTGCAGGCTTGATTGAGAATGTCATAAACTGTTTGACCGGAGTTGACCTTGATTTCATAATTTTTCAGGATATATCCGCTGCCGGGCACGAATTCCTCGTGTCCGGGCTTCAAGTCGTCCTTGTTGTCGAGAATTGAACTGCAATCAATGGTGATTGTGCAAGTGTTGCTTGCTTTTGTTGTAGATTCGGTAGTTGTCGGCTTTGTTGTTGCCTGAACAGAAGGCTTGTTCGAGCCTTTTGTTGTGGTTGAATACTCAGGCTTTGATGCGGCGTTTTCAGTTAGCTTTGTTGCGGCTTGAGCATTTTCGGAGCTATCGGAATTTGGACCTTCGTCCTGACTGATTGTTGTAGGCTCTTCAATTACAACAGACTCTTGCTCGGTTACTGTATTGCTTGTTGTATTTGCGTTGTCACTTGTGCCTTTTGCACAGGATACTAAACATAAGCACAGCACCGCTGTAATAAGCAGTGCTGTTATTTTTTTTTGATTATTTCTCATTTTTGAATTCGCTCAAATCTCTTTTCATAGCATTGTAGCTGCAATCAACAGCCTCGTCCGAAATATTACAGCCGAATTGATAAATCGGTACCTTTTCGAAGATAACAGTTAGGTTGTCGAGTAGCTTATTCATACCCTCCTCGCCTAAACGACGGATGGTTTGGCTGAAAACATTGTATAGTGCTTTACTTGTTTCTGCCGGCTTAATCCAATTATCCTCACTACGCTCAAGAAAGCATATTCCGCCGAGCGGTGCATTTACAGGGGTGGAATAATCGTATTTTCCGCTCCAAGGTGTTCCGCAGGCATAAACGATTCCGTCAACTATACGAATTGCAGGCTTGTCGTCATTGAGCATAAATGCCCTGTCACCAAACCGCTTTAGCCAAAGCTGGGTATGAGTTGATTTTCCTGTTCCACTGTCGGCACTGAATGCGTATGCAACACCGTCAACTACAATACACGAGGAATGTAGCAATATTCCGTCATATTTGATTAGACTTGTATAAAAATCGCTACCTGTGAGCATATACTCCCAGTCGTTTTGGTTCAGCTCCGGATGCTCCTCCATAGCCGCTAAAACACGCTTTTCGTCAACATTTATGTCGATGTCGAAGGGTTGATTTTCGTTTTGGTTTTCTGCTAAATACGGCAATGCCTGTTTTTCGCTTCTGCCGCCGCAGTTGTTCATTCTAACCTTGAGACCTGCAATATTATAAAAAGGCATAGTTAGTTCCTTTACATTCTTTTATTTTCGAATTAATTATAAGCGAAAATATCGTAGTAGTCAACCTAACTATCAAAATTTAACAAATTAGACATTTTGGGTATTGATATTTTTTTACTTATAC
>CAMFPZ010000086.1 GCA_945979635.1 uncultured Eubacterium sp. | reverse complement strand
ACAGTAAGAGAATTGCCTGCGGTCCTAATTCGGGTGACTATAATTGGACAAAAAAAGTTATGGAAAAGGTTGGCTGGCAGGCTGACGGTCTTTCACTCCACTACTATACTCTCCCGACAGGCGATTGGAGTCATAAGGGCTCTGCTACCGAATTTGACCAAAATGAGTATAATGCAACAATCAGCAGGGCTTATTATATCGAGGAGCTTATCACTAACCATATTGCGATGATGAATAGCGTTAATCCTCACGGCCATACAAAGCTCATTGTTGACGAATGGGGAACATGGTATGATGTTGAACCCGGAACAAATCCCGGATTCCTGTATCAGCAAAATACTATGCGTGATGCAATTGTTGCAGGTATGACTCTTAATATCTTCAATAAGCATGCCGATAGAATTATGATGGCAAATATCGCTCAAACCGTTAATGTTCTTCAGGCGGTTATTCTAACCGATGGCGAAAGAATGGTTAAGACTCCTACATATCATGTGTTCAAGATGTATAAGGAGCATCAGGAAAATACTCTCGTCGGCTCCTATATTACAACCGAAAGCATTCATTCTAAGAATAATAACAGTGATTTTCCACAGCTTGTCGAATCTGCAAGTGTTGATGAAAACGGCGTTATTTATTCAACAATAACGAATACCTCTGACAAAAAGTCTGCGAAGATTAAGTGCCAGATTGCCGACACAAGGGTAGATAGTATTACAGCCGAAATCATTACAGGCGAATGTCACGAAAAAAATGATTTTGATAATACAGACTGCGTTGTAATAAAGGAATTTACCGATTTCAGAAAGCTAAAGGATGGCTTTACAGCAAATATTCCTGCTTGCTCAGTTGTTAAGTTTGTCATTAATAAGTAATGAAAACTAATTGCAAAAAATGCCTCCTGTATGAAGCGGGCGAGAAGGTAACTTATGATGAAATAATGAAATATGTTGACTCTCTCGACAAAAAAAGCTTGGTGAGTGAGGAAGAATTCGAAACTCGAATCGAAGGATGCAAGCGATGTGATTATCTTATCTCGGGTATGTGTCGCAAGTGCGGATGCTATGTTGAGGTTAGAGCAAGATTGAATAATATGGGATGTCCCAATGTCGACAACCCATTATGGTAAAGGAGAAAACGGATATGCAAAGAATTGCAGAATTCGAAAAGGTAAGCTTCGAGCAATTTGAAAAGGATTGGCTCAAGTGCTTTCCTAATACAGAAAATGTAAAAGAAATCTATGACGGCATAAAGCTTCCGCTTAGAGCCACAACAGGCTCTGCGGGCTACGATTTTTTTGCTCCTGCCGACATAACATTTGATAAGGATGTTTCTGTTTTGATACCGACGGGAATCAGAACGAAAATCAGCGATGGTTGGGTTTTGTCTATCTTCCCTCGCTCCGGACTTGGATTTAAGCATAGAATCGGTCTTGATAATACTGTCGGAATTATCGACGCAGACTATTATAATGCCGTTAATGAAGGCCATATTATGATTAAGCTTTCCTGCACTGCCCACGATGAGGGACATAGTGTTAGTGTAGCAGCGGGTGATGGCTTTGCACAGGGAATATTCACTCAATTCGGAATAACCTTCTCCGATGAGGCTGACGGTGTTCGTGTTGGCGGCTTTGGTTCAACCACTGAAAAATAATTTTGTAAGGTAGGTTGCTTTTATGCTTTTTAATAAAAAGAATATTACCGAAAAGCTGAATATGAAAGCAGGATTGAAGATTATTATCGTAGGCTGTGGCACTATCGGCAGGACGCTGGTAGAACAGCTTTCGAAGGAAAATCATGATATTACGGTTATAGATTCCGATAGTGTAAAAATTGCCGACATAACAAACCAATTTGATGTGTTGGGTATCGTCGGAAATGGTGCCTCATTTAATGTTCAGCGTGATGCCGGAATAACAGAAGCTGACCTTATTATCGCAGTGACTGATTCGGATGAGCTTAATCTTCTTTGCTGTACGGTAGCGTCTCGAGTAACAGATTGTGCCGCGATAGCAAAGGTTTCAAAGCCTGCATATTCCCACGAGCTCGACTACATTAAGGACAAGCTTGGCTTGGCTATGATTATTAATCCTGAATATGAGGCGGCCAGAGAAATTTGCCGAGTTTTGTGTATTCCTACTGCCCTCGAGGTTGGTGCGTTTGCCCACGGAAAGGCAGAAATAGTTAAGATAAGAATACCAAACGGAAATATGCTCGATTCGAAAACCGTTGCCGATATAGGTGCAGTAACGAGTGATGTCTTGATTTGTGCCGTTGAACGAAATAATACTATCCACATCCCCGGTGGTGATTTTGAACTGAAGAGTGGAGATGTTATGTCGTTTGTAGCTCCCTCGAAGAGGGTTGGCGAATTTTTGAAATCCATCGGTTTTAAGTCCAATAAGGTTAGCGATGCAATAATCATCGGCGGTAATGATGCCGGATACTATCTTGCAAAAATGCTTGTTGCAAATAATATTTCTGTTAAGCTCATCGAAAAGAATAAGGAGCGTTGCGAGGAGCTTTCCGCGTTTATTCCAAAGGCTGTGATTATTAACGGAAACGGAATGGATGAGGATTTGCTTATTGAAGAGGGAATTTCGAGTTGTGAGGCATTTGTCCCTCTGACAAGCTCAGACGAGGAGAATATTCTCCTGACTCTAAACGCAAAGCAAAATTCAACCGCTAAGCTTGTAACAAAGATTAATCGAATCGCCTTTAAGCAGGCAATTAATAGCTTGGATTTAGGCTCGGTTGTCTATCCGAGATATATAACCTCCGAGGCTATTATCGCTTATGTAAGAGCGAAAAAGGCTTCTATGGGAAGCAATGTCGAAACGCTTTACCATATGTTCGATAATCGTGCGGAGGCTGTCGAGTTTAAGGTTGATAAACATTCAAAGGTTACTAATATTCCGATTATGAACCTTAAGCTTAAGGATAATCTTCTCATTTGCTTTATTTCCCGTAGAGGAAAAATTATTATTCCGTCCGGTCAGGACTGCATTTTGCCCGGTGATAATGTAATGATAGTAACAACACATTCGGGATTTAATGATATAAGTAATATTTTAGCGTAGGAAATAGTATGAACGGCTCTATTATCAGAAGGATTTTAGGATATGTATTATTATTGGAGGGAGCACTTCTGCTTCTTCCTTGTCTTGTTGCACTATACTATGGTGAGAAGCAGGGCTTGACATATCTTGCCTGTGCAGGCGTGACTCTTGTATTGGGATTGATTATAGGATTAAAAAAAGCGAAGAATAATGTTTTTTATCTCAAGGAGGGTTGTGTTGCAACCGCCTTGAGTTGGATTGTTTTGTCCGTTTTTGGTGCTATGCCGTTCTATTTTACGGGCGAAATTCCCAATATTACAGATGCTCTTTTCGAAACTATTTCCGGCTTTACAACAACGGGTGCGAGCATATTGAATGATGTTGAGGCTCTTTCGAAAACATCGTTGTTCTGGCGTAGCTTTACCCATTGGATTGGCGGAATGGGCGTTCTTGTGTTTCTGCTTGCCGTTATCCAAATGTCGGGCGGTTCGAATATCAACCTGATGAAAGCAGAAAGTCCGGGTCCGTCCGTCGGAAAGCTTGTTCCGAAAATGCGTCATACCGCAAGAATATTGTATTCTATATATTTTGCGTTGACTATTTTGGAAATAATCTTTCTTCTAATCGGAGATATGCCTTTGTTCGATGCAATAACAACCTCGTTCGGCACTGCCGGAACCGGTGGCTTCGGTATAAAGAATGATTCCATTGGCGGATATTCTTTATATATTCAATGGGTTGTTACAGTGTTTATGATATTCTTCGGTATAAACTTCAATTTCTATTATTTTTTGATTTTCCGTCAGTTCAAAAATGCCTTCAAGATGGAAGAGGTTAAATATTTCTTGCTGATTGTTGTAAGTGCTATTGCGATTATAACAATTGATGTTTCCCGTTTGTACGATACGCTTGGCGAAGCAATTTCCAAAACAGCCTTTCAGGTTGCTTCTATTATTACAACAACCGGTTTTTCCACTGCGGATTTCAATACATGGTCGTCGTCGTCGAAAACGGTTCTTGTAATCCTGATGTTTATCGGTGCGTGTGCCGGTAGTACAGGCGGCGGAATAAAGGTTTCTCGCTTTTTGGTTGTAATAAAAACCGTGAAAAAGGAAATCCATTCCTATCTTCACCCGAAAAGCATCCGTAAAATAACTCTCGACGGAAAGCCTGTTGAACATAATACATTGAGGGCAACTAATGTGTATTTTATTTCGTTCATAGTTGTTTTTGTGGCCAGCTTGCTTTTGGTTTCGATAGAGGACTATGACCTAACTACAAATTTTACGGCTGTTGCAGCAACAATAAATAATATCGGACCGGGACTTGAACTGGTCGGACCGACTCAAAATTTTTCCGGATTTTCCACTCTGTCTAAATATGTTTTGATGTTTGATATGCTTGCGGGCAGACTCGAGCTTTTCCCGATGCTTCTGCTTATTAATCCGAATCTTTGGAGAGAGGTTTTTAGGGTGAATACTCATAAAGAAATCCGAAAACCGGAATGAAAAGAAAAAACGCCGCTAAATCAATGATTTAGTGGCGTTTTCCTTTTTATGCTGCTAATGAATAGTATTCTTTTTGTGCTTGCCTTCTTTTTTCTAATCGCTCGATTTTTCTCGCCTTTTCCTTTTTTTCTCTTGCTTGCTTTTTGTCAAGAAATATGATACAAATTGCTCCGACAAGAAGATATATTCCGAGTTCAACGCAGAATATTAATCTAACGCTCTGCGGTGAGAGTGTCGAAATAAGATTGAATGGCACTGCTATTGCAAAATATCCAACTCCGAGTGATAGGAATGAGATTACAAGACCCTTGATAATTTTCTTGATATTCATAAAAATTCTCCTTTGTACTTATGGCTTTTTTGTTTACATTTGCATTGTAGCCCAAAGGAAATTATCTGTCTCTTATACACATCTGACGCTGCCGACGATACTCCTTG
>CAMFPZ010000085.1 GCA_945979635.1 uncultured Eubacterium sp. | reverse complement strand
ATACAGAACCTACCGCATAGCGTGAAAAAGCTTTTATAAGGTAGGTTTCATCCGGCTTATTAATACACGCCAGAATTGAATTATCCTCAACATTCATAACTATTGCACAGCCCTGCTTCATCGTGGAGCAAGCATCTTTTGTTATTTGCTGAATTTTCTTATCTACAGAAATAACATATCCCTCGGGTGAATTGTAGCTTTCGCTTTCAACAGTGCCCATATCACCATCAAGCAATCTACCGGTAGCATCAACAGAAAAGGAAATACTTTTCGTTCGCAAATCACTATTGATATGATTATATATTCCGTTTGAGGTTTTATTTAGGAGTTGATTCAAATCATTGTTTGAATTATATATCTTAAACAGCAAAAGATAACGAAGCTTCGTTATCGGTTTTTCATCAACAACCCTTATAATTGGAAAGCCTTTTTGCAATTCATCGGTGATTTCGGATATTTCTTTTTTTGAAAACACCTTGTCAAGTTCACCAATACACTTTGGATTAGGACGAATTACAACAGCATATTTTACAATATTATTTGTTGCACGGGTCATATCACGATAGTATATTGTAGGCAAAACCGAATCTATATTAAGCTTATATATATTTTGAGATTTTGCAACAGCATATTCATCACCCATCGCAATATAACCTATTCTTCCACACACACAGAGCATTAATATCGTAATTGACAAGGCGGTACAGATAATTCGTTTAGACATAAAAATCCCCCTTTATACATTATGTACAAAAGGGATATTTTTTATTTTCTTTCAACCCTGAAAATAGCATCGGGAGAAATATTCTTATCACATTTGAAGGAATAAACATATGTTGCTTTATTTGCAACATCAGAGTATTCGCCCTCGGTTTCATTGTACAAATCCTTAACAGTTATTGTATAAGGCTTCCTTTTAGGCTCAACCACCTCCAAAACATCGCCTTGATAAAATCTATTACGCTGGATAACAGTAATTCTGTCATTGGTGAGTTCCTTATATATCGCACAAACATCCCAATTCCGAATATATCCACCTGTCTCAAGGACCTGACCGTTTTTTATCTTTCCGAAATTAAAGCCATGGGTGTATTCTCTATGGCTCATTTTTTCCATTTCATCAAGAATCCATGCGGACGGCATAAAATTTTCAGGTCTTCCTGCGGCGATATATTCGTCAATTGCATTACGATAAGCATAGGTAACAATGGCAGTATAATATTCGCTTTTTGCCCTGCCCTCAATCTTGAACGAATCTATTCCGGCTCTGTCAAGCTCGGAAATCTTGTCAATCATACACAAATCGCGTGAATTAAAGATATAAGTACCCTTGTCATCCTGATTGACCGGAAAATACTGCCCCGGCCTTGTTTCCTCGACCAAATGATATTTCCATCGGCACGGTTGAGCACAGTCGCCTCTGTTTGCATCCCGTCCCACCATATAGTCAGAAAGAATACATCTTCCACTAAAGGACATACACATTGCACCATGGACAAAGGTTTCTATTTCCAGCTTTGGATTAGTTTTATCTCTAATCATTTTTATTTCATCGAGCGAAAGCTCGCGAGCGGTAACAATACGACTCGCACCCATTTCATAGAGTGCATTTGCCGCCTCGTAATTCACAATACCAACCTGTGTTGACATATGAATATCAGTAGTAGGTGCATACTTTTTTGCCAAGGACAGAACGCCCATATCGGCAATAATCAGAGCGTCTATCCCGATTTGTTCTACATATTTTAGATAATCCGGCAACGCACCTATTTCGTCATTGCGAGGCAAGGTATTACAGGTAAGATAGAGCTTTTTACCCTCGCTATGCACCAAATCAACAGCCTGCTTAAGCTCATCTAAATCAAAATTAGACGGATTGGTTCGCATACCGAACATTTCGCCGCCGATATATATTGCATCTGCACCGAATTTTAGTGCAAGCTTAAGTCTTTCCATATCACCGCTTGGTGATAATAATTCTAAATTGTGTTCCATAATCAGTATTCCAAATATGGTGCATATCTCTGCACCTTCGACTTGAATTCTGTATAATTATTTGCAGTATAAAGTACTCCCTTTGTGTCGTGGAAGAAGAAGGTTGCACCGGTATCCTCGGGATAAAGAACTGCCTCTATCGAAGCGGTACCCGGATTACATATCGGACCTGCCGGCAAACCAACAACAGTTGAGGTATTATTAGTATTATAATACGCCATATAATAGTCAGCCGTATGCGAGGAGGTTGAAGATAAATTAGGCGAAACCTTATTAGTTATATAATCCATTGTAGACTGACATCCCAGAGTCGGGAAATTGGCCTTATCACTAAGACGATTGAGCAATATTGCAGCAATGGTTTTCTTTTGTTCATCGTTTGCCGCTTCCTTTTCGACTATGGAAGCAATAGTGATTACTTCATAAGTTGAAAGTCCGAGCTCATCACATCTTTGTTTATATTGTTCCGGAAACTTTGCTTCACCATTTTCAAGGAATTTTCTGACAACGCTTGCGGCACTTTCATCAATATAGAATTCGTAGGTATCAGGAAACATAAAGCCTTCGAGTCTATATGGTATTGAATCATTTGCCTTAAGGTCATTAACAAGAGAGAAAGAGAATTCCGTTGATTGAATAACACTCAACAAAGCCGCTTTATCACAAACATCATTATCTGCCAGCTTATTTACAATTTCAGGTACAGTATAGCCCTCAGGGAAAGAAAGCATAACTGTTTCGGAGGAAACAGTATTACCCTTTAGAGTTATCAGCATACCCTCGAGTCCCATTTTTCCGTTAAGATAGTAAACACCTGCTTCATAGGGTCCGCCCAATCGGGATGTTTTTACATAGCTATCACGCAAAACAACAAAAAACTTGCAGAAATTCTTGCATTTTATGAGTCCTTTTTCGTGAAGCATATTAATAGCCTCGCCGGAGCTTTCTATTTGCTGTGAATAAGAAATGGTCACATTTGACTTCGTTTTTGTTATAGCAAAAATGTCGTTCATACACAAAATAGCGTAAATAGAAACAACAACCGATACGATAATAACAATCAAAAAGAACAAGTATGTTGAGCCTACTCCCTTTGATTTTGTTTCTCGTTTAGTTACTCTGTCGGCAGCTTTATCAAGTGATTGAATAGACGACATCTCGTTTGAAAAGTAAATATCATTTGCTTGTTTATTTTCTTGTTCGTTAAAATCAAACCTATCCATTTTGACCTCCGATACAATTAATAATTTGTTTTTCAGTTATAATATAATCAACGCCTCGGTCGAAGTCATCAGCCGGTATATAATCAAGAATAAGACTATTATAGCATAAACCAAAGGAAATTAAAGAGTGTTTTTGAAAAAATCTATCATAATAGCCTTTTCCATAGCCAAGTCTATTTCCGTTTTTATCGAAGCACAGAGCCGGTACAATTATTATTGAGTCCTTGAAGCTTTCGATTTTTTTACATTTTTCAACATTCGGCTCCAAAATACCGAAGGAGCCAATATGCAAATCATCAAACGACTCTATGCAAAAAAAGTCCATATTTCCCTGCTTGTCAAGACAATAGGGCACGCCGACCTTCTTTTTATCCTTAAAAGCATTTTGAATAATCAGTTTAGTATCAACCTCGTCGGGCAAAGGAAGATAGCACAAAATCGCTGAACATTCCCGATACTCTTGGCTATGTAAAAATCGGGTGCATATTTGCGATGAAAGCGTTTGTTTTTCGCTTAATTCGCGGCGATACTGCTTTATTTGATTTCGCAGAGCCGACTTATCTTGATTGAATTTTTCTTCTGATTTCATCGGCAAGCTCTGCTCCCTTGAGCATCTTAACAATTTCCAATCCAAACTCGATACTTACACCGGCACCCTTTGCAGTAATAATATTTGAGTCATTAACAACATATTCGTTTGAAATAAATGCACCCTCCAAATCATCCTCATAGCCCGGGAAACAAATGGCATTCACACCCTTTAGGATTCCCTTGTGTCCGAGAATCGAAGGAGCAGCACAAATTGCACAAATCGGAGTATTCGTATTTACTGCGTTATCAATAGCCTTTTGTACAATAGGGTTGTTTTCTAAATTTATAGTTCCGGGAAGTCCGCCCGGCAAAACAATAGCCTGCACATCATAGAAATCAAAATCATTTATGCTCATATCAGCTTTCACGCTCACTCCGCAGGAGGATGCAACAAGCTCGCCTGTTACTCCGACGGTTTTCACATCTATTCCTGCTCTTGTAAGCATATCAACAGGAGCAAGTGCTTCAATTATTTCAAATCCATCTGCTAAAAAAACATATACCATAATTACACCTCCGTGGTCGATAATATAATCGGCTTTTCAAGCTCGCAACCAACCAGTAAATAGTCATTTACCAATTCATCCGATTCGAAAAACAAAATTTCATCAACCGAACATTCATATTTATAGCCACGCTTTTTGTAAAAATCAACGAGATTATCGTTTGCCGGAATAAGGCAAATATTCGAATACTCATAGCTGATATGTTTGAGCAAGCTACTGACATAGCCCATTCGTTTTTTCTCATTTAAGGTACAAACAGCATAGGCATATTTGAATTCTTTTCCTTTCAATGAGCAATCAACAAGAAACAAAAGCGAGCATATTTTCTCGTTATCATAATAGGCAAGACAAATACCATTTTTTATACTATCGTAAAAATATTTTATATCATCATATGAATCGCCGAACGCCTCGCTCCATACCAGAGATATATCGTCAATATTTTTGCACACCTTAATCATTATATATCGCCACCCATTTTTTCAAAAGAATTTCAGGATAGTAAGATTGCTTGGCCTTTCGAAGGCCTTCAATTCCCAAATCCTCCTCGCGATTAACAAAATCATAATCCATAAGGCAATTAGCAGTAAATTCCTGACAAATAATCGGATAGGCACCCTGAATATCGGCAGCAGCCTTTTCAATATGGGATACGAAACATTTTCTATTCATTTGAGGCTCGCCGAAGGTATAGGCAATAACCTTTCCGTCAGCTTTGATAAGTCCACCTACCTGTCTCTTATACACATCTGACGCTGCCGACGAT
>CAMFPZ010000084.1 GCA_945979635.1 uncultured Eubacterium sp. | reverse complement strand
TACACAAGGAGTATCGTCGGCAGCGTCAGATGTGTATAAGAGACAGAATTTACGCAGATTTCAGAAATTATCATAACCATCGGAGCGGTTGCGACAGCTTGTCTAACGCTGTTCGGTATTGCAAAATCACTTGCAAAATATATCTGCTCCGTATACGAAAAACAGCTTGATTCGAAGAATCGCAATTTATCCCAGGATAGAGATATTGCAAGATTGAAGGATGAAAATCGTTTGATTTGCTTCGGTTTGTCAGCCGCTTTAGACGGATTAGAGCAGCTTGGTGCAAACCATACCGTACCTATCGCAAAATCAAAGCTCGATAAATATTTGAATGAGCAGGCACATAAGTAACAGAAAGGATGATGCTATGAAAATTACAAGAGAAACCATTATGAGAGCGATAAGAACTTTTTTGCAATCGGCTCTCGCCTATATTACAGTGAACGCGATGTATATAAACTTGACAGGAAACAAGGCGGATGATAAATCCACGGTGCTCGGTTTAATTATTTCTGCACTTGCCGCCGGAATAGCAGGAGCAATGAATCTTGAGAAGGAGAATAATGATGACATTTGAGCAGTGGGTGAGCAGTACCATCGGAAGAGGCATTGATTGGGATGGCGTTTATGGGGTACAATGCGTTGATTTAGTGAACCATTATGTTAAAAATGTTTTGAACATAAATCCGGTTATGATAGGAAACGCAATAGAATTTTATAATAAACGCAAAAGCTCGCCGTTTTTGTACAATAATTTTTCGTGGATTTCAAATACGCCTGAATTTATTCCGAACAAGGGCGATATAGGCGTGTTCAAAACAAAATCGGGATTTGGTCATGTTTGTGTTTGTACAGGCGAGGGAACAACCTCGTGCTTCTACTCCTATGACCAAAACTATCCTGCTTCAAAGCACGAGCCTATGACAAAAATTAAGCATAGCTACTCTAATTTTTTAGGCGTGCTTCGACCAAAGGATCAAAGCATACTTGTGCCCTATGGCGACTCCACTATGCTTTCGGCACAAAATGTTTATTGTGATAGTCTTTTGAAAAACAAAATTGGCTCCGTTTCGAAGGGTGAGGGCGTTTTTCATAAGGGTATCGGAAGCGGCAATATTTGTATTATTTATAAATGCGAAGGATTCTATAAGACCGGCTGGGTTAAGGCGGGCACAGTGAAAAAGAATTAGTAATAAAAGAAAATCGGTACATCAAAATAATTTGTGTACCGATTTTTTGTCATTATTCGTCGAGTAGATTGTTTTTGCGTAGCATATTGATGAATTTTTCAACATCCTGCTTCGCAGTTTGCTCGTCAATTTCGTATTCGTCCAAAATCTTTTCTACGATTTCGTCAACAGTTGTCTCTTCCTTAAGACATTCCCAAAAGAATGCACCGCTTTCGTTCAGGGTTATCATACCGTTGAAGATTTCTCCCGCCTTGCCGACGGGAACGACAATATTTGAACCTGCGATATTTCGCATAGAAAATCCTTTTTTTATTTTCATTAGCCCTTGAGACCTCTTTCTTGTCTGTCCATATCCTCAACAACAATATCGAAGATTTCGCCGAGGCTTCTGCAATATTCCAGAACCTTCCATGGCTCATTTGTGTGGTAATGAATTTTTATTAAATCCTCGTCGCCTACTGCAATGAGACAATCGCCCTTGAAATTTTCTACAAAATAATCGTTGATTGCGTCCTCGTCGAGGTCCGTGCCTTCAATAAGGAGTTGTGTATCATATCTGTATTCAAGCATAGTTTATTCCTTTCTGCTTATAGCAAATCGAGTGCTTGCTTTATATCGGCGATAATATCCTCAACTGCTTCGATTCCACAGCTAAATCTGATTAAGTCGGGGCTAACGCCACATTCGACGAGTTGTTCGTCGGTGAGCTGACGGTGAGTGGTTGAAGCGGGATGGAGACAACAGGTTCTTGCATCGGCGACATGGGTTACAACAGCCGCAAGCTTGAGGCTGTCCATAAATTTTGTTGCCGCATCTCTGCCACCCTTTACTCCGAATGAAACAACACCGCAGGTACCGTTTGGCAAATATTTTTGTGCGAGCTCATATTGGTCGTCGCTTTCGAGCATAGCACATTTTACCCATGTGATTTTCTCGTGATTTTGGAGATATTCGGCAACCTTTTTTGCGTTTTCGCAATGACGAGCCATTCTTAGGTGGAGCGTTTCGAGTCCGACATTGAGCAAAAATGCGTCGTTTGGAGATTGAACGGAGCCGAGGTCTCTCATAAGCTGAACGGTTGCCTTTGTGATATAAGCACCCTTGCCGAATGCCTCGGAATAAACGAGACCGTGGTAGCTGTCGTCAGGAGTTGTGAGTCCCGGAAACTTGTCGTTTTGTGTCCAATCGAAGTTTCCGCTGTCGACTATTGCACCGCCGATGGTTGATGCGTGTCCTTCCATATATTTTGTTGTTGAATGAGTAACGATGTCAACTCCGTAATCGAATACTCTGCAGTTAATCGGAGTTGCAAAGGTGTTGTCGACGATGAGCGGAATTCCGTTTTCGTGAGCAACCTGTGCAAATACTTCTATGTCGAGAATATCGAGGCTTGGGTTCGATATTGTTTCTCCGAAAATCGCCTTTGTATTCGGCTTTATTGCGGCTTGTATTTCCTCTCTTGTTGCAGTCGGAGAAACGAAGGTGAAATCAATACCGAGCTTTCTCATAGTGACATTAAAAAGATTGAAGGTTCCGCCGTAAATAGCCGAGGACGAAACGATATGGTCGCCTGCCTGTGCGATATTGAATATTGCATAAAAGTTTGCAGCCTGTCCCGAGCCGGTCAGCATTCCTGCAACTCCGCCCTCAAGAGCCGTAATCTTTGATGCGGCATTGTCGCATGTGGGGTTTTGGAGTCTGGAATAGAAATAACCGCTTGCCTTAAGGTCGAATAAATCGCCCATTTCAACGCTGCTGTCATATTTGTAGGTGGTGGACTGAATAATGGGCATTACTCTGGGTTCACCGTTTTTTGGTTTATATGTTCCCTGAACGCAAATTGTATCTAGCTTCATTTGCATTTCCTCCTATTTGTTTTTGTTATAGATAATTCTCAAGCCGTCTATGAGAAGATTATCATCGATTATTATATCATGTCTGCAATTTTTTGCAACTGCTTTTCCGAGTCCGCCCGTAACGATAACCGTTGCTTTTTCGCCAAGCTCCTCCTCGAATCTTTCGATCAGTCCGTCTATCATACAGGCTGTGCCGATTACGGCACCCGAACGCATACTCTCAATAGAGTTTGTTCCGATTACCTTTTTCGGTGTAGAAATGTCGATTTGCGGCAGAAGTGCGGCTCCGGCAGAGAGTGCATTTAGGGAGGTTTTTATTCCGGTTGTGATTGTTCCGCCTATGAAGCATCCGTTTTTGTCGAGTACGGAGCCGGTTGTTGCTGTGCCAAGGTCGAATATTATTGCCGGCAACGGATATTTTTCCTTTGCCGCAACCGCACCGACAACGAGGTCGGCACCGAGCTGTGCAGGGTCATCAATTTTTATTGAAAGTCCTGTTTTTAATCCGGGACCAACGACGAGTGCGTTGATTTTGCACACCATTTTAACAGCGTTTGATAAAGCTCTGATTAGAGCCGGAACAACGCTGGAGATGATTACGCCGTCAATATTTTCTATTGAATTCAGTCTCAAAAAAGAGCTGATTCGCATTGCATATTCATCCTCGGTTTCGTTTATGTTTGTGCTCATTCTACCGGAGCACATTAGTCTGTCGCCGTCAAGCACGCCGACAACAATATTAGTATTTCCGACATCTATCGCAAGTAACATATTTTCACCTCAAGTATTAGTCATTTTATTTTATCACTTATACATAAAAAAGGCAAATGTTTTATTCCTGTTCTATGCACAAATTGAGATAAAAGTCAAGTCTTGTATTTTGTTTGGTTTCGTGGTATTAGATATAATGAGGTGATTTTTATGTTTTTTCAAAATGAGAGTATGACTGCATATATGTGTGCTTTCATAAAGGCTCATCATTTACGCACAAATCTGTTCAAAATCTACGAGGACAGTCTTTGCGAAAAACTGCTTTTTGATGAATACGAATCCATAAAAAGCAGTATTGAGCAGGGCACAGAATTTTTCGATAAAGGAGCGGGAGCAGACGCCGCGATTAATTCCTGCCTTGCGGGAAATGTTATTGCAAGGACGGCGTTTAATCTTAACAGGCTGAATAACGCAGCTTATCTTGGAACACGGCAGTATGTAAATCTTGCTTCGGGATTAGATGTTACGGGTTATGCAAAAGACTCTCTGTGCCGCGGTGTGAAGATTTTTGATTTAGACAGGTATTCTATGCTTTGTGCAAAAAAAGAATTGCTCGCAAAAAACGAAGCAAGCACTTATCCGATTGCGTACATACCGTGTGATTTATCGTGTGATAATCTTACAGTAAGCCTGATAACAAAAGGCTTTTGCACAGGTGAAAAATCCTATTTTGCAATGTTCGGTATAACGCAGTATCTGTCACATAATGAATTTGAAAACCTTTTACATTCGGTTTCACTCCTTGCCTGTGAGGGTTCGTCTTTGGCGTTTGATTATCAAAGCTGTCAGGACAAAAAAATAACCGCCCTTGCAAACGGCACAGGCGAGGAAATGAAAGAGGCTTACAGCGAAGAATACGTATTTGAGATACTGCGAAAAAACGGATTTCATATCTATGAACTGATGAACTCCAAAGATATTGAACGCACGTATTTTGAGCGATACAATCAAATTTATCCCGAAAAGAAAATGGAATTACAGGGCGACCTAAACCTCGTCCTTGCAGTAAAAAAATAAATTCTTTACATTATATTTGAGATGTAGTATAATGTGGAACGGAACATTTGTTCCCTTGGAGCTATCTAATAACGGTAGGCGGTTAGCCCTTTACATAAAAAGAGGGCTGTCCCTCTAATTTATAATTAGGGGGGTGATACTATGGAATATCTTGTTATGATTGTAATAATACTTATTGCAGCAACCGGATACAACAAAGGTAATAAAGAGCAATCCAAACCGTGGTTAAAATTGGCTGATTTGCCCTTACTCTGCG
>CAMFPZ010000083.1 GCA_945979635.1 uncultured Eubacterium sp. | reverse complement strand
AGATGATTAATGCTATCAAGACAGCATATACACGCGTCAGCCTCTTCTTCTAGGCTGAAATTCTGCATTTTTCCTTTTCTTAATGAAAAGTTATTGCTAATATCTAATAGCCTTTGTGAGGCGATTTCAAGCATTTCGTCAGATAGGTCGATACCGATGACGCGATAACCTTTCTTCAGCAAAGGTATACTCATACTGCCTGTTCCGCAGGCAAGGTCAATAATCGTTCCGCCTTTTATTGAATTTTCATAGAAAATGTCAGAAATGTAATCACTCCTGACATCATACTCTACATTTTTACACAACTCATCATAAAATGTCGCTAATACATTATAGCTGCTCATTCGCTTCACTCTCTGCGATTCTGTTGAATATTTTATCGTAGCCGTCGCAGCCGTATTGCAGAGAACGATTTACTCGGCTGATTGTGGCTGTTGAAGCTCCTGTTTGCTCAACAATATCGGTATAAACTGATTTTTCGGATAGCATTTTTGCTACAACGATTCTTTGGCTCAAAGTTTTTAATTCCTGAACCGTGCATAAATCCTCGAAGAAATCATAGCATTCCTCACGAGTTTCGAGAGCAAGAATTGCTTTGAATAAAAAATCGACATTTTCGTTTTCGAGCTTATTGTTCATATTAATCACCATACTAAAAATATTTTACTTTCATATTTTAACACATTAAATCGTGATAGTAAAGACCTAAAAATAAAAAAACAGCGATTAGATTAAATAAATCGCTGTTTTTTGTGATTATTCGGTAATTAGCTCATTATAGAAGTCGAAGCAATCAAAGGTTGCAAAATAATCCTTTGGAGTTTCTGCTCTTCTTATAAGCTGATAACTGCCATCCTCTTTGAGCAGTATTTCCGCAGACTTTAGCTTGCCGTTATAGTTATAACCCATTGAGAAGCCATGGGCTCCTGTATCGTGAATAAAGAGAATATCACCCATTTTAATGTCAGGAAGCATTCTGTCGATGGCAAATTTATCGCAGTTTTCGCAAAGTGAGCCGGTTATATCATATTTATTTGAACATTCAGCGTCCTCTTTTCCAAGAACAGTAATATGATGGTAAGCACCGTAAATAGCAGGACGCATAAGGTTAACGGCACAGGCGTCAACTCCGATATATTCCTTATGAGTATGTTTTTCGTTTATTGCAGTTGTAACAAGTCCGCCATAAGGACCCATCATAAATCTACCAAGCTCTGTGCAAAGTCTTACATCACCCATTCCGGCCGGTACTAATACTTCGTCGTACACTTTACGCACGCCTTCGCCGATTATGGCGATATTGTTCTTTTCCTGCTCCGGTCTATACGGAATTCCGATACCGCCTGAGAGATTTATGAAGGAAATGTGCACTCCAACCTTATTTTTGAGTTCTACTGCAAGCTCGAAAAGTACCTTTGCGAGCATTGGATAGTAGTCGTTTGTTACTGTATTTGATGCGAGAAAAGCGTGAATTCCGAACTCTTCAACGCCCTTTTCTTTCATAATTTTAAAGGCCTCAAAAATTTGCTGAGTTGTCATTCCGTACTTCGCATCACCGGGATTATCCATAATGTCGTTACTGATTTTGAACATTCCGCCCGGATTATAACGACAGCTCATCTTCTTTGGGAGCTTGCCGCAAGCCTTTTCAACTGCCTCGATATGTGTAATGTCGTCTAGGTTGATAATGCCTCCCAAATCATCGCAGTACTTAAATTCTTCAATAGGTGTATCGTTTGACGAAAACATAATATCTTCACCTGTTGCACCCAATGTTTTTGCCATCATAAGCTCTGTTTTTGAGGAACAGTCACATCCGCATCCGTATTCCTGCAAAATCTTAATTAAAAACGGGTTTGGAGTTGCCTTTACTGCAAAATACTCCTTAAAACCTTCGTTCCAAGCGAACGCATCCTTGAGAGCCTTTACATTTTCTCTTATTCCCTTTTCGTCATAAAGATGGAATGGTGTCGGATAATCCTTAATAATCTCCTGTACCTTTTCAAGGGTAACAAATGGTTTCTTATTCATTATTCATCCTCCTATCATCATTTGTTATATTGATTTTTCTATTATTGCCTTTAATTCGTCTGCACCTAAGCCTGTTTGAGAGGAAAACGGAATTATATCATTTTCATCGACCATATCAAGCTCTTGCTTGATTTCTCTGCTTCTTTTTTCGTATTCCTTAACCTTTAGCTTGTCCGCCTTTGTACAGGCAATTATGAAAGGCAAATTCATTTCCTGAAGAAAGCTTATCATAGCATAATCATCCGCTGAAGGCTTATGTCTCATATCAACAAGCTGAACTACGAGTTTGATATTTCTGTCGGAATGAAAGTAGCCCTCCATAAGCTCGCCGAATCTATCCTTTTCGCTTCGGCTCAGCTTTGCATATCCGTATCCGGGTAGGTCAACAAATTTGCACTTATCTACATCGTAGAAATTAATTGTTACTGTTTTCCCCGGAACAGAGCTTACTCTTGCTAGCGATTTTCTGTTGAATAATTTGTTTAATAACGAGCTTTTTCCTACATTTGACCTACCGGAAAATACAATTTCCGGTGATTGACTCTGCGGAAGCTGTGAAGAAATACCATAAGCTCTTTCAAATTTTGCTAAATTGTAATTCATATTATTGTGTTATAACCGAACTGCTTTCTTTTTCATTTTTGATTATTATGTTGTTTCTTTTGTTTACAGGCATATATTCAAGTGCTTGAGTCAATACCTCATCAAATGTTGCAACAGAAATGAATTTTACGGAATTCTTTACTTCTTCGCTAATTTCCGATAAATCCTTTTCATTTTCGTTTGGGATGATTACGGTATCGCAGCCTGCCTTATATGCGGCCATAGATTTTTCTTTGAGTCCGCCGATAGGTAAAGCCTTTCCTTTTAGCGAAATTTCTCCTGTCATAGCAACATTTCGCTTTATCGGAATTGATGTCAGCTCGCTGACCAAGGCGGTTGTAATAGCCAATCCTGCGGAAGGACCGTCCTTTGGTATTGCAGCCTGCGGAGCGTGGATATGTATGTCCTTTGTTTTATAAAAATCGGATTCTATTCCATACTCATAGCATTTGCTTCTTATAAAGCTGACGGCTGTTTTTGCACTTTCCTTCATAACATCGCCGAGGTTACCTGTTAGCTCAATCTTACCTGTTCCCTCTAATGCCGACACTTCGATAGGAAGCAATGTGCCTCCAACCTGTGTCCAAGCAAGACCGTTTACTGTGCCGACAGTATTTTCGTCAGGTATTGTATCCGCATTATATTTTTCTGTTCCAAGATATTTTGACAGGTTATCCAAATTAACCCTGAATGACTTTGCACCATTTTCGAGGTCAACGCTTGCCTTTCTGCATAAAGTGGCAATTTGCTTTTCGAGACCTCTTACGCCTGCTTCTTTTGTGTAGCATTCAATGATTTTATATATTGCATCGTCGGTAATCTTGAATTCTCTGCCGTTTAGACAATGCTTTGCGGCTTCTTTTTTTATTAAATGCTGCTTTGCAATATTGAACTTTTCTTCGATAGTATAGGAATTCAGTTCAATTATTTCCATTCTGTCATATAAAGGGTTGGGTATATTGGATGTATCGTTAGCGGTTGTTATGAATAATACCTTACTTAAATCAACCGGAAAGTCGATATAATGGTCATTAAAGGAATTATTTTGCTCGGGGTCGAGTGCTTCGAGCAATGCGGATGACGGATCACCCTTGTAATCTGCACCCACCTTGTCTATTTCGTCCAGAAGTACAATGGGATTCATAGTACCCGTTGAAATAATTGCCTCAATAATTCTGCCGGGCATTGAACCTATATAGGTTTTCCTATGGCCTCTGATTTCTGCCTCGTCATGCACACCGCCAAGAGCAATTCGAACATATTTTCTATTCATAGAGGCAGCCAGTGATTTCACAATGCTTGTCTTACCTACTCCCGGAGGACCTGCTAAGCATAGTATTTGGCCGTTATAATTTGGATTTCGCTTAAGAACTGCCAGAGATTCAAGAATTCTCGTTTTTACCTTATCTAGTCCGTAGTGATCGGCATCAAGGATTCTTCTTGATTTGTCAATGTTGATTTTCTCTTTTGAATATGTACCAAACGGGATTTCAAGACATTTGTCTATATATGCCCTAATAACAGCACCCTCATGAGCACCCGAGGGCATTTTCATTAGTTTGTCACATTCCTTAAGCAGTTTGGATTTTATTTCATTGCTGCATTTTAGTGCGTTTATCTTTGAACGGTATTCGTCTGCTTCTTCAATAGGGTTTTCCCCTTCTCCAAGCTCGTCGGCAATAACCTTCATTTCTTCACGAAGATAGTATTCCTTTTGGTTCTTGTCAATTTCTTTTTGGAGCTTTTCCTGAATATCCGCTTCGATTTTGAGAGTCAGAGTTTCTTTCTTCAATAATGCAATTAGCTTTTCAATTCGCTTTTCCGGAAATTCCTCCTCGAGCATTGCTTGCTTGTCGTTAAAGGACAAAAAGCTGTTCTCGCATATAAAGTCACACAGGTCGCTGATATCATCTGTACCGATTATTTTTGCAACAACCTCGTTAGATATTTTTTTGAACATTGAAGCGTATTTTTCGTATTCATTTTTCAAAATTCTTGAAAGTGCGGAAATTTCTGCTGTATGTTCAACATTATATAGAGGAATTCTCTCGACGATTGCATTTAGATAGCCTTTGGTTTCATTCATAAAGATTTTGTCCGCTCTTGCCACACCCTCAACGATTACACGCAGGTTTTCTGAGTTCGGAATCTTTATCATTTGCTTTATCTTGCAGATTACTCCGATTTGAAATAAGTCCGCCTCACTCGGGTTATCTATTGAGGAATCTCGTTGAGCTACGAGAAAAATAAGCTGATTATCATCCATAGCGGCATTTAGAGCGGCAATGCTCTTTTTTCTGCCAACATCAAAATGTAATATCATCTTTGGATAAACAACCAATCCACGCAGGGGTATAGCCGGAATATCCTCCAAAATATCGTATTCTTCCGGATTATTTATTTCGTATTGAAAATCCTTTAGCTTTGAATCATTCATATATTTCACCATTTTGTTCTTATATTCATAAAGATAGTCCTATATCTGTCTCTTATACACATCT
>CAMFPZ010000082.1 GCA_945979635.1 uncultured Eubacterium sp. | reverse complement strand
ACAAGGAGTATCGTCGGCAGCGTCAGATGTGTATAAGAGACAGGAAAAAAATTATCTCTATTATACTATCAATTAGCATTACAGTTGTATGTGTAGGCTGTTCACTGCAAAAACCGAAATACGAAAAATACACCGCGAGTTTTTTGGATTTATTTGACACAGCCTCAACAATAATTGCATATGATACAAGCCAAGAATCCTTTGATGAAAACTATGAAAGATTCTACAAGGAGCTTGAGAGATACGACCATCTTTTCGACATTTACAGCGAATATGAAGGAATCACAAACCTCTATACAGTAAACAAGCGTGCCGCATTAGAGCCGATAAAGGTCGACAAGGAGATAATAGACCTGCTGAAATTCGGCAAGGAGGTTTATGAGCTCAGCGACGGAAGAACAAATATTTGCTTCGGCTCCGTGCTCGAGCTTTGGCATATAGAACGAGAACGAGCAAAGGAAAATCCCGAGGAAGCAAAAATACCCGACGAGCAAGCACTAAACGAGGCAAGTAGACACACGGACATAAACTCCCTGATTATTGACGAGGAAAACAGCACGGTATTCTTCTCCGATGAAAAATTAAGGCTTGATGTCGGAGCTATTGCAAAGGGTTATGCCGTTGCAAGGGTAACTCAGTGGGCTCAGGAAAATTTATGGCAAAGTGCGGCAATAAGCATAGGGGGAAATGTTTCAACCTTCGGATATAAAAACAACGACTCATCTACCCTTTGGAAAATCGGAATAGAGAGCCCTATCCCTAATTCGGACGATTATTCGGAGCTTGTAAGCGTTACGGGCGTCAGCATTGTTACAAGCGGCGATTATCAAAGATATTATTATGTTGGCGACAAAAAATACTGCCACATAATCAATCCAAACACACTGATGCCGTCGGAATATATGGCGAGTGTTTCGGTTATATGTGAGGATTCGGGTATGGGCGATGCACTCTCAACTACGCTCTTCAATATGAGCATTAATGAAGGAATGAAGCTCGTCGAAGGACTCGATAATGTCGAAGCATTATGGGTCGACAAGGAATATAACAAAACCTATTCATCGGGTTTTGAAAAATTTATAAGTAAAGAGTAGGAGTAAAAATATGAAAAAGAAAGCACATTATAACCCTAATTCAAAGAAATGGATAATCAGTCTTGTTATTATGGTACTTATAAGCGTGGGCGTTATTTTTGCAACAAGTACTATAACAGGCACTATTGATAAGAAAAACAATACACCAATTCAAACAAATTTCACAATTAACACAAAAACACCTGTAACAGTCAAGGAAAACGAGCTTGGCGTAAAAAGCGTTGAAAAGGCATTCGACCAACGGGGAAACCTCGTTGCATATGTAATCAAGACAAGTAATATAGGCTACAATGCAGATGTACCTATCGAGCTTGAAACAACAATCACCAGCGACGGAAAGATTGTTTGCGGTATTGATGTTCTTAAGCAGGAGGAAACAGAATACCTCGGCGTCAGAATCCAAACGGACGAATTCCAAAATCAATTCAAGGGCAGAAAGCTTCCTTTGACCTCCTCCAACAGCATTGCAAAGGGGTCAAAAATTGACATCATTGCAAAGAGCACAATTTCGTCAGAGGCTGTAATAAACGGAGTCAACAATTCCTGCCAATACATTCAGGATTTTTTGGCTGAGTAAGATGAAAAAGGCAGATTTTATTATCATTGGCGTTGTTGGAATTATTGTTGGAGTAATTGTATTCTGCTTATACTTTGTCGGCGGAGAGAGCGGTCAATATGTTCAGGTAGAAATAGACGGACAGATTATTGATACCCTGGAGCTAGGCGAGGATTTTGAAAAGGAATACAAAGAAAACGACGAAATCAACATCCTAAAAATTGAAAACGGAAAAGCAAATATGATTAGTGCAAACTGTCCTGATGGTATTTGCGTTAATCACAAGCCTATTTATCGCAAGGGTGAATCAATAATTTGTCTTCCGCATAAAATGGTTGTAACAATTATCGGCGAATCCCCTACCGACGAGGAAATAGACGCGGTTGCATAAGAAAAATATGAAGAATTCGAAAGCAAAGGACATAGCATTCTACGGAATTATGATTGCTCTTGCATTCATTTTCAGCTATTTAGAAGGCTTCATTCCTATAAATGCATTAATTCCTATTCCCGGCGTAAAGCTCGGATTAGCAAATATTGTAATACTATTTGCACTATATGCAATGGGCATTAAGCAAGCAATTATTATCGCTATAATCCGAGTATTGCTTGCAGGTTTTTTATTCGGAAACCCAATGACAATTGCATACAGCCTGTGCGGATGTGCCTTGAGTCTTGGCATAATGTGGCTGACAAAGAAAACAAAGCTATCTATCATCGGCGTCAGTATGCTGGGTGGTATATTCCACAATATCGGTCAGCTTATTATGGCGGTATTACTGACAAGTACAGCTAGAATTGCTTATTATCTTCCTGTATTATTGATTTCGGGATTAGTAACGGGCTTACTTATGGGATTTGCGGCAAAGTTGGTTATTGACAGGGTAAAAAATATAAAAAAATAAGACGGTTCGTTATAACCGTCTTATTTTTTTATTCACTATACCAGCTTTGATATGTAGCGAGGGTCGTCTATAATTATGCTTGGATTTTCAGCAAACAGAGTTTCGAAGCTACGAAATCCCCAAGAGCATCCAACAGCCTCGATATTGGCATTTTTCGCTGTTCGAACATCCACTTCACTGTCTCCAAAGAAAATGGCTTCAAACGGCTTACAACCAACCATCTTAAGTGCCTTTAATGTTGTCGTCGGGTCAGGCTTAACAGGAACCCCATCCACACATCCGATAATAACATCAAAAAAATCCTTACCGAAAATATGTTCAACCATACCAACCGCAGCAACATTAGGTTTATTTGTCACAACACAAAGCTTAATACCGCGTTGCTTTAGTATGTCAAGCTGCTCCTTTATGCCGTCATAGGCATGAGCATTATTGAGCTTCATCGAGTCATATAGCGGCTTAAATTCCTCGTATCTGGCATTAAGCGTTTCGTCGTCGAGTGTATTATCAAATGCACGCATAACAAGATTTTTTGCACCATTTCCAACAAAGCGAGTATAATCCTCGATACTCCATTTTTTCTCAAAATGATATTTTTCGAGAAGAACATTACAGGCACCTGCCAAATCATCAATGGTATTCACAAGCGTTCCGTCCAAATCAAACAATGCACATTTTATATTACTCATACAAATCACTTAAGTCCTGTTCCTTTAATTTTCTGCGTTTATTGATAAATACAATAATTACAAGCACTATTGCAATTGTTGCAACACACGCAGAAGCAATATAAATTCTGCGTTCATTTTGCTCGTTATTTACACTCAAATTTCCGCTCTTAACCTTTGACCACAAACTATTTTGAAGCTCAAGTATATTTTGCGGTAGATTAAAGAACACCTCGCTTTTAGGCTCCTGTGTCGGATAAACCGCTTCGTTACCAAACAGAGATGACTCATCATTTTCCATTACAGTTTTATTTCCCGAAGCATAATATATATATTCCTCGTTTTCGAAAGCAACCTCAGGCTCATGCATAAAGTTTATGAATGCTTCGGCTCCCTCCTTATTTTGGGCACATTTAGGAATGCAAAACGCATCATAAAACGAATTTACGCCCTCCTTCGGAAATACGAAGCCTAAGTCCTCATTATTCTCATTCATCAAAACATAGTCGCCCGCATAATAGGTTGCAAAGGCATATTCGCCTGATTCCATAAGATTAAATACTTCATCCATAACATACACAGGATTTACAGCATCCTTTTGCTTGGCAAGTAGCTCGGCAGCATCCACCCAATCCTGCTCGGAAGATGTATTTAGGCTTTGACCGAGAACAGCCTGTGCAATTGCAAAGGCGTCACGGCTGTTATTGAACATCAAAACCTTATCGCGATACTGCTCATCCCAAAGAACGGTCCAGCTATCCGGCTCCTGTTCAACAAAATTTTTGTTATAAATCAAAACAGTATAACCTGTGTTAAAGCAAACGGAATATTTTTGCTCCGGATCAAACGGAAGATTCAGGCAATCCTCACGAATATATTTCATATTCGGAATGTTATCATAATTAAGTTCAAGCAGCATATCTTCGTCTATTAATCGCTCAATCATATAGTCGGATGGTGCAATAACATCATACGATACACCACCTCCGACAAGCTTTGAATACATATTTTCGTTAGATTCGAAATTGGTATAATTAACCTTAATTCCCGTTAATCTTTCAAACTCGGAAACTACATCCATAGAATCCTCCGAGCCGTCGGAAATGTATTCACCCCAATTATATACATTAAGCGTTGTTCCCTGCAGACCGAGAGAAGCATAATAATCTATTTGCTCCTGTGAAAAATACTCATCCTCATCATCCTGTGCATTTGCAGTAATTGTAAGGCAGGAGAAGGCAATAATAAAGCAAATAAAAGCGGATAGAAAGCGTTTTATTTTCATCATTTCTTCACTTCCCTCCTCTCTGCTCTTGTTTGAGCAACATTCATTACAACCAAAAGCAAGAGTATTACTATAAACATTAGGGCCGAGAGAGCAAACATATCGGGCTTTACTCTCTTCTTCGTTAAGGAGAAAATGTAGATAGGCAGGGTTTGGAAGGATGGTCCGTTTGTAAAATAAGAAATAATGAAATCATCAAGAGATAATGTAAACGACATTACGCAGCCTGTAATAATTCCGCTCATAATATCGGGTAGGACAACCTTAATAAATGCCTTAAAAGGCTTACAACCCAAATCAACAGCGGCCTCGTATACATTCATATCAAACTGACGAAGCTTAGGCATAACATTCAAAATCACATATGGAAGACAGAATGTTATATGAGCAATAAGTAAAGTCGAAAAACCGAGAATCTCGGATTTGTGAACGAGGGTTCCCGCAAACACGAACAGGAGCATCATAGAAATACCTGTTACAATTTCGGGATTCATCATAGGAATATTCGTCACGCTCATCATAGAACGGCGATAAAGCTTGTTCTTCGACAAAAAAAGTCCAACGCCTGCCATAAGTCCCAGTATTGTAGAACAAGCAGCTGTTGCAAAAGCAAGAACAACAGTATTCTGCA
>CAMFPZ010000081.1 GCA_945979635.1 uncultured Eubacterium sp. | reverse complement strand
ACGATATGACCGCAGTTTCTGCACTCCCAAACCTTAACCTCGCTCTTTTCGAACACCTGAGCAGTTTCGATATTGTTAAGCAATGCTCTGTATCTTTCCTCGTGGTGTTTCTCAATAGCGGCAACTGCTCTAAACTTAGCTGCAAGCTCAGGGAAGCCTTCCTCTTCAGCTGTCACAGCGAAGCCCTCGTACATATCTGTCCACTCGTAGTTTTCACCGTCTGCAGCAGCCTTGAGGTTTGCAGGTGTGTCGCCAAGCTCTGCTAACTCCTTGAACCACATCTTTGCATGTTCCTTTTCGTTATCTGCTGTTTTGAGGAAGAGAGCAGCCATTTGCTCATAGCCCTCTTTCTTTGCAACGGAAGCGAAATATGTATACTTATTTCTTGCTTGGCTCTCGCCTGCAAATGCTTCCTGTAAGTTCTTTTCTGTTTGAGTTCCTGCGTATTTGTTTGACATAGTTTTATTCTCCTTATCATTTGTTTTTTCGTTGTTTGGAATTAATCTTAATAATTTTTTTGCCGACTCAATCGGAAAATCCTTTGTTGGAGGATTTTCAATAAGTTCCTCTAACATTTTATGAGCGTTGTCGCTTTGAGGAAGCATATAGCCTGCCTCTCGAACAATATCCTCTGCAACAATTCTCTCCGATTTTGATATTGCTTTCATTAGTCTAGCAAGACCTGATTTGTCGGTTTCTTCGGCAATTTGCCTTGCCATAACTTCACCATTTGATTTGCTTTGTGCAAGATCATTGAGGACCGATACAACCGAGCTTGATTTTGCCTGTTGAGGCGGTAGTTCAAGAGGGACTAAGCTGATTGCTCCGCTTGGGCAGGCATCGGCACAAAGACCGCATCCGTCACATTTTGTAGTATCAATAATACTGTTTTCGGTATCAGTTGCACCATAGGGGCAAACATAAAGGCAAAGACAATCCTTGGTGCAAAGTCGAAGATTTCTAACTGCAACTTTTTTCATAGCCTAAACCTCCTTATATCTTTTCAAATTTGAACGGCGGAACCTTACATACAGGGCATAGCTCCGGCGGAGCCTCTCCTATGTATACAAATCCACATACTGTGCATACCCAAATATCAGTGTCGTTAAGCATTGCTTCACCTTCGTTTAGATATCTGTTTACAAGGGATGATAACATTCTTGTTACCTTTTCACCCCAAACGCAAATTCTTGCCGCACCTCTGTCATTATTGCTGTCGGCAGTTGTTCTGACAGTTGGATAATTGTTAATATCCTCCTGCAAAAGTCTTGCAACCTCCTGCACTGTGGCATCGTCAATTGCAGGTGTTACAGCTGTGAAATAATCTGCAAGCTCATTGAACAAATCGGCTTCCTGTTGCTTGTATTGCTTTTCACAACCACGGGCAAGATTCGAACATACTGCCGCCAACTGACCTGCCGAGAGCTTTTTCAAATCGGCTACTTCGGATTTTTCAACAATCGGAGCTACCGAAACGACAGGCTCTTCTGCCTTAAAATCCGATTTTGACGCTCCGCAAAGCGGACACTTCCAATCGTCGGGCAACTGTTCAAACGGAACCTTTTGCTTGTCATCATCATAAACATATCCACAGATTTGACAAACATATTTCATATAAATCCCTCCTTTATTTATCCATACCGCAGGGGTATGATTTTTCACTGATTGATTTTTCCTTTATTACGCTTTCATAGAAACGGTAGCCACCTGAAAAGTTATAGCAATCAAATCCGTTTTGAGCAAGTATTCGGCAGGATATGTAACTGCGAAGCCCACTCTGGCACATAACATAAAGCGGTTTTGATTTGTCTATCTCATCCATTCGACTTCTCAGTTCATCAACAGGAATATTTATAAATCCGTCAATATGTCCTCTTGAATATTCAAAGGGTGTTCGGGTATCAAGAAGCGTTATGCCGTTTTCATTTTGAAGCCTTGATATATCGTCCCAATGAAATTGCTTCATTTTTCCTGCCCCAATGTTTTCAATTACGAAGCCAGCCATATTTACAGGGTCCTTTGCCGAGGAATAGGGTGGAGCATAAGCAAGGTCCAAATCCTTTAAGTCGCTTGCGGTTGCACCGAAATTCATGGCAGTAGCAAGAACATCTATGCGTTTGTCAACTCCGTCAAAGCCGACAATTTGAGCACCGATGATTCTTTGAGTTGATTTTTCAAACACAACCTTCATTGTCATAACTTTACCGCCCGGATAATATCCTGCGTGCGACATAGGAGAGAGAACGATTTTGTCGTAATCAATTTCGGATGCCTTTGCAAGCTTTTCCGTTAAGCCTGTACTTGCAACTGTCATATCAAAAATCTTTATTACCGAGCTACCCATTGAGCCTTTATAACGGCTGTCTCCACCGCAAATATTATCAGCCGCAATTCTGCCCTGCTTGTTTGCAGGACCTGCCAAGGAAATCACTGCGTTATCACCTGTAATACTGTGCTTCACCTGAACGGCATCGCCCACAGCGTAAATATTCCTTGCAGATGTTTCCATTCGGTCATTTACAACAATGCTGTCCTTAATTCCAAGATCCAAGCCTGCATTTTTTGCGAGTGTGCTGTCGGGAGTTACACCGATAGCAAGAAGCACCATATCGGCATTTATCGGTTCCTCGCCCTTTATTAAAACATCAACACCTCTTTCAGCCTTTTCAAAGCCCTGAACCGATACGCCGAATTTCAGCTTAACACCGTTTTTCCTAAACCTCGAATGAACAAGCGTTGCCATATCGTAGTCAAGAGTGTTGAGAAGATGGTCGGGTCTTTGAAGAATTGTAACATCAACGCCCATTTCGTTAAGATTTTCGGCAACCTCTAATCCTATAAATCCGCCACCGACTACAACAGCCGATTTCGGTTTGCATTCATCAACAAAGTCTTTAATATTGTATGTATCCTCAACGGTGCGAAGAGTGAATACATTATCTAAATCAATGCCCTGCATTTGCGGTCTTGTTGGTTTAGCTCCTGTTGAGATCAACAGCTTATCATAGCTTTCTGTGTAAACCTCGCCGGTTTTGAGATTTTTAACAGTAACGGTTTTATTTTCGGGATTGATTTCCAAAGCCTCGTTTTGAACACGAACATCAATATTAAATCTTTCCCAAAAGCTTTCGGGAGTCTGCAGAGTCAGCTCCTCTTTATCCTCAATTACACCGCCGATATAATAAGGCAGTCCGCAATTTGCATACGAAATATATCCGCTTTTTTCAAAAATGATTATCTCTGCTTTTTCGTCAAGTCTTCTAATTCTTGCCGCGGCAGTTGCTCCGCCTGCAACACCGCCGATAATTATAACCCTCATATATTACCTCTCAATTTTTCCGCGATAGCCGTTTATTCCACCAATATCCGTAACATCACTATATCCGTTTCTTTTCAGGATTGATACCGCCTGAGCACTTCTTCCTCCGCTTAAGCAATGAACAAATAATGGTGTGTCTTTATCCTCTATCTTATAGCTGATACTGTTCAAATTTGACAATGGTATGTTAATACTGCTTGGAATATGTCCTTCGGCATATTCCTCCTCGGTTCTTACATCAACGAGTACGGCACCGTCAGTATTTCTGTATTGCTCAAGCCCTGCGTTAATATCAATGCTTTTGAAAAAATCAAAAAATCCCATTATTTTTTCTCCTACTTTTCAATTCCGTATTGCCAATCAATTATTCCGCCGAATTCCTTAACATTTGTATAACCCATATTCGCAAGGGACTGTGCGGCAATCTTGCTTCTTCTCCCGCTTCGGCAATATACAAGAATAAGCTGTTCTTTATCTGGTAGCATTTCCTCTGCCTTTTGCTCAATTTCGGTATATGGAATAACGATTGCACCCTTTATATGACCTTCGTCATATTCGCTTTGCTCACGGGCGTCAACGATTATATAATCACTTTCCTCGTCCATAATTCTTTTTGCCTCGTCCTGTGGAATTTGATAATACGTTCCGATATTCACCTGTGTTGCCTCCGTTTGTTCTTTGTCTGTTTTTTGTGTGCATCCTGCAAATACAGTTGCTACTGTAATTATTGCCAATGCAAGTAATATTATTTTCTTACTCATTTATCATCGCCTCAATTTGTTCAATATTTCTAAAGCCAACAGCTGAGTTAACAACCCTACCGTCTTTAACAACAAATAATGCGGGTATGCTTGAAATCTGAAATGCAGACGCAAGCTCTATTTCGTTATCAACATTAACCTTGCCAACCTTGATTTTGCCGTCATATTTTTCTGCAATTTCCGATACAACAGGTGATAACATTCTGCAAGGACCGCACCACTCAGCCCAAAAGTCAAGCAATACAGGCTTGTCCGAATTTACTACCTCGTTTTCAAAGTTTTCTTTGTTTATAACTAATTCTTTCATAATGATTACTCCTTTATTTGTATTATTGAACCTTTGTTCTGCTCTGATAATATCATATAAAGGAGCGTTTGTATGTGACAATGTCACATTAAATAAATTTTCTTAATTTTTCCTTATCCGTAACGATAATTTTTCCCCGTTGTAATTCTATAACATCATATTCTGCAAGATATTTGAGTGCCTTTGTAACAACCTCTCTTGCACTGCCGATATATTTTGCAATCTCATCATGAGTTATTTTTAACTCTGCCGTGTTGTTTCTGTTTGCCTCGTCAAGAATCAACCCTGCAATTCTTTGGTCAATTTTCTTAAACAGTATTTGTTGCATTGTCCACATAACATCGGAAAATTTTTCGGTTGCCGCTTTGTGCAGATAAAGCTCTGCATATACATTATTTTTAATAATTTTGTTTAGACATATTGACGGCAAAACAATAACCTTGGTTTTTTCGTTTGCCTCAATAAGAACATCAAAATCTATTGTGTCCATAAGACAGGAAGCAGATAAAACGCACACCTCGCCTGTGTTAACTCTAAACAGAGTAACCTCCCGTCCCTCGTCGGATAGAATATACACCCGAAGCTGACCGGAAACAACCGCCATTAAGCCCACGCAGGTGTCATCCGCCTTGTGCATTATCGTACCTTTTTCATATACCTCTGTGTAACATTCGTTTGATATTTGTTGTTTTTCTTCATCTGTCAGCTTTTCCCAAAAAGGAAATATGTTGCATTGCTTCATATCGTTTTCCTCATCACTTATTT
>CAMFPZ010000080.1 GCA_945979635.1 uncultured Eubacterium sp. | reverse complement strand
GCTGATTCTTGTAGAGATTATGTTGCTGCTCCAAACAACTAATTAAGTCAATATCAAACAAAACAAAAATAGCTTGGATTTAATGTCCAAGCTATTTTTCATTTGAATTAATATATTCAGGTCGAAATTGTCCGGCAAGCCAGTACGGATTATGCTCATTATTTGCATCGTACCATGCCTGCGGATAGTGAATTTTTTCGTTAGGGGTTGCGTTAGTTATCGGCTCAACATCGCCGTCAACCATTTCGCAAATAATAACAAATCTGCTTTTTTCAAGAAAATCGCTATTTGCACTGATGATTAGATATTTAGAATAATATGAAATATTGCGTCCCGTCTTATAGAGAAATCTCGTGCTTATCCTATCCTCATAATCATCGAAGCTGTCCTCGGTCAAGGTTCCGCTAACATTGAACGCAAAAATCTTTCCGTTATCTTGAGTAGGAAGGGTATTGGTATAAAACGCCCCGATAACCCTATAATTTGTTCTCTTTCCGAAAATATCGGTAAAGGTCACTCTTTGAGTTGCATTGCTATACTTTTCAAGCGAGGAATATGCCTTTTCAATATCGGCGTCCGTATTTCTTATTCTAATGCTCCTAAACTGCAATTCGTCGCTTGTTGCATTCTCACCCTCGAAATGCGGCTCATCAATATCACTCTGCGACAAAACAAGAAATGTTGAGCCCGTGTCCTTGATAATCAATCTTCCGACAACATCCTGATTCTCGCCATATGCATCACAGAATTCTTCAGCAATTCCATTCGGAAAATCAATTCCGTATTTTTCTTTATACGGCTTTAGATAAGCCGTTTTGCCGGATTCAACAATTCCGAATATCGCACCGACGGCCAAAGCAACTGCAACCGCAACGGCTCCTGTAATCAGAAGCTTTTTTATTATACTCCGCTTTTTTCCGGACGGCTTTTCTGCTCTTTTTTCCTTCTTTGCTTCCTGCGAAAGCGACCTTTTAGGCGGTTCAATTTCCTCAATAACCGGACTGACGCTATCCGTCCTAAACGAGCCGAGAATATCGTCAACCTCCGCCTCGTTCAACGCCCTGTTGATTTTTTCATTATATTTTTTCATTAATGAACAACCGTCTTTCTGGCATTCTTAATTGCCCTGTCGATTAATGCCTCGCTGTCGAGCGATTTTTCTGCTTCGATGATTTCGTCGAGGTTCGGTCTCGTTTTCGGATGCTTCGGTGTAAACACCGTACAGCAGTCCTCATAAGGCAAAATCGAGGTTTCAAATGTATCAATTTGGCGTGAAATACGGATGATTTCCTCCTTATCCATACCTATACAAGGACGAAAAACCGGCAGGCCGGTTGCGGCATCTGTGCAACCGAGAGCATAAATAGTTTGGCTCGCAACCTGACCTACGCTCTCGCCTGTGATGAGTGCCGAGCATTTTTGCTTTTTCGCAAGTGCCTCGGCAATTCTCATCATATATCTACGCATAATTATAGTGAAAAAATGCTCCGGACAATTCCTTCGGATTTCTTCTTGAATTTCCGTAAAATGAACGACATAGGTAGTTATCGGTCCGCTGTAACGGGCAACCCTGTGCAAAAGCTCCATAACCTTTTGCTCCGCAAGCTCGGTAGTAAACGGCGGAGAAGCGAAATGAACCGAAACAAGCTCTATTCCACGCTTAGCCATCATATATGCAGCAACAGGAGAATCAATGCCGCCGCTGATAAGAACAGCACCTCTGCCGCTTGTACTTACAGGCATTCCGCCCGCTCCCTTAATGCTGTCGCCATGGATGAAGGCATATCTATCCCTAACCTCAACCGTTACAGTCAAATCGGGATTATGCACATCAACCTTGAGTGAATGATATCTCGAAAGAATATGGCCTCCCAGCTCGCGACAGATTTCCGGCGATTTCATAGGGAATTTCTTGTCGCTTCGCTTTGCGTTTACCTTAAAGGTGTTGACCTCGCCGAGTCTTTCGCCGAGATATTCGATTGTCTTTTGCTTAATATCCTCAAAATCCTTTTCGGCAACAACGGCACGCGACAATGCGGCAATGCCGAAAATCCTGCGAAGAATCTCTGTGCAGTCATCCATATCAACATCCTCTTCAACAGGCTCAACCATTATAGTGGATTGGCTCTTCGTGAAGCGGAATTCGCCGTGCTCCCTGAGTGCTTTTCGCATATTCTTTATGAGAATATCCTCGAAGGTATTTCTATTCAATCCCTTGAGAACAAGCTCTCCGTTTTTTATAAGTATTATCTCTTTCATAACGCTCCTCATATAGGATAATTTTTTGTTGTTTCTTTCAAGGCTTCGACCAGATTGTCTATTTCTTCCTTTGTAGTAAAACGACAAAAGCTGATACGAATTGACTTTTCGATAACCTTGTCATTCAGCCTCATAGCAGTTAGAACATGGCTTTTTCTACCCTTTGCACAGGCTGAGCCGTTGCTGACATAAATTCCGTACTGCGACGAAAGATGCTGAACAATCGTTTGGCTTGTCATAAAGGTCGGAATATACACATTCAAGATATAGTCCGACGATTTCTCGTCATTATTAAATCTCAGTCCGTCTATCTCCGACAACCTCTGTCTTGCATACAAATTAAGCTCTCTCATTTTTTCACCAAGCCGTGAAAAATCGGGAAATTGACTAACGGCAACGCCGAATCCGGCAATCAACGGACTTGCTTGCGTTCCCGGACGAAGCTTCTTTTCCTGCTCACCGCCGAAGGTTCGCGGCAAAATTCTCGCTCCCTTTTTGACATAAAGAGCACCTACTCCCTTCGGTGCGTGCACCTTATGTCCGGTTATCGTGACAAGGTCTGCTCCAAGCTTTGTCGGTTTAACCTCAACCTTTCCGTATGCCTGAACGCAGTCGATATGTATGAGAGCCGGTGAATTCGCCCTTTGAACAGCCTTTTTTATTGACCGCACAGGCAAAATTGAACCCACCTCGTTATTTATATACATCATAGTGACGAGAATAGTATCGCTGTTTACAGCCTCGAAAATCTGTTCCTCGGTTATTCTGCCGAATTTATCGGGCATAAGTCGAACAACCTCAAAGCCCTCCTTTTCCAGCTCGGCAACCGATTCAAGCACACTCTCGTGCTCAATTGCAGTAGTAACAATTCGCCTGCCTTTTCTGCGATTAGCGTATGCCGTACCGAAAACTGCAAGATTATTCGCCTCTGTGCCGCCCGATGTAAAATATATCTCATCCGCCTGGCACGAAAGCGATTTGGCTATTGCTTCGCGAGCGATACGCATCTGCTCATTCGCGATTAAGCCCTCCTTATGGAAGGATGACGGATTACCGAAATCTTCGGTAAGCAATTTATAAACTCTGTCGGCGGCTTCCTTTGTTGGTTTTGTTGTTGCACTGTTGTCTAAATATGCACTCATTATTTGTTTCTCAATTCCTTTAGCTTCATCGCCGCGGCGATTGTTTTTGCGTCCTTGATTTCGCCGGACATAATTTTTGCAATAAGAGTAGTGAATTTCATTTTGCAAACCTGCAAAAATTCATCCTCATCCAGCTCCTGCTCAACGAAGGTCGGATTCGTACAGGCATAAAGTCTTATAATCTCGTTCGTATATCCCGGAGAAGGATAAATCTCGCCCAGCTCACGCAGCTCGTCACATACCGCTCCGCATTCCTCGCGAAGCTCACGCATTGCCGCATCGACAGGATTTTCGTCCTTCTCGAGCTTTCCTGCCGGAATTTCGTAAATTGTTTCCTTATACGGATATCTAAACTGGCGAACCAAAACAACCTCGTCATCCTCGTTTAGACAAATAATGCCAACTCCGCCCGGATGGTCGACACATTCTCTCTTCGCCGGCTGGTCGTTACACAGAGTTATATCGTCGTGATGGACGGTTATAACATTTCCACTGAATATTCCTTGAATATTCTCTGTACGCTCATAAAGACCAAGGGCAATATTCTCTATATCGTCAATTTTATCAATTATATACTTTGCTCCGCTCTCGATAAGCTCAAATTTCGTTCCAAAGCCCCATAGCACACCTATGCTGTCAACTCCGCATGCACGAGCTCCGTCTATATCATAAAATCTGTCGCCGACCATAACGGCGTCCTTGCTCTCGACTCCAAGCTCATTTAGGCAACGGTCAATTATGCTCTGCTTCGATTCACAGTCCGCGTTGAAGCTCACAGCACTGACATAGTCAAATAAGGAGATTAGCCCCTCCTTAATTAAGAGCTCCTCAACATATTTAGCAGGCTTTGAGGATGCAATACCCAGCTTCATTCCGTCGTTCTTCAGCCTTTGAAGAAGCTGAGGTATTCCCGAATAGAACTCGCTTTCATATAATCCGATATTAGTATATCTTTCGCGGTATTTCTTTACCAATTTTTCGGAATCGGCGGCACTCTGGCCGAATTTCTCTTGAAATGTTACCAACAACGGCGGACCGATAAAAAAATCGAGCTCCTCCCATTCGGGTGCTTCTATATTAAATGCATCAAGAGCGTATTTTGCACTCTTCTTTACGCCGATTCCGGTATCACAAAGTGTTCCGTCGAAATCGAAGATAACAGCCTTTTTCATAGTTTTTCCTCCCTGAGGTAATGCTAATAATCCACGCTATGGTTTATTGCGGCAGATTTGCCCCTACTCTTCACTAAAATACTCGCTAAGCCTACGAGAGCCTGCTCATAAACTTCTCAGCAATAACAACAAAGCGTTCAATCACGCCTTCGCCGATAACATCTCCCTTGTCATCAAACGCCTTAACGCCGAAAACCAACCTTCTGCCACTCACCTCAACAAGCTCCGCCTCGGCTGTAATAACTGTTCCGAGTCCGCTCGCCTTACAATGGCTTACATCAATTTTTGTTCCGACAGTTGTTTCGCCATCGTCCAAAAGATTGACAACGGCATTTGTAGTTGCCTTCTCCATAAGTGCAATCATAAACGGCGTTCCAAATACTTCGAGAGAGCCGCTTGATGCGGCAATCGCCGTATTAGCCGAGTTAACCTCAACCATAGCCGTTCCCTTGGCATAATTATCAAAGCTCTTCATACTCCACCTCCATAGGGTACGGATTGTTATCGTTACCCTAGAGTAATGATAATATCCTTTATATTATAACATATTACTGTCTCTTATACACATCTCCGAGCCCACGAGACGTAGAGGAATC
>CAMFPZ010000079.1 GCA_945979635.1 uncultured Eubacterium sp. | reverse complement strand
TAGTAAAGGCGTATACGCATATCAACAGGTGATATGCTACGCTTTACATTCTCAATTTGCATACATGAATATCTTTGGCAAAGCGGGTCCTCGATTTTCATATCAACCTTTGGAAGATTATCGTATATTGAAGTGTCAACAACATCAAGAGGCTTTAACTCTCTTCCTGCAAGAGCTGCAAATTCACGAGCAATGCCATAATGTCCCCAAAGGTCGGGGCGGTTAGTAAGCGACTTATTGTCAACCTCAAAAACAATATCATCAATTGCATAGACTTCCTTAAGGTCGGTACCATTTGGAATATCATCTGTAATTTCCATAATGCCGCTGTTATCATCAGAAATACCGATTTCCTTTTCGCTGCAGCACATACCACAGGAGGTATAGCCGGCAAGCTTACGAGGAGCTATCTCGATTTCACCCAGCCTTGCACCAACCCTTGCGAATGCGGTTTTCATACCTACTCGAACATTAGGAGCACCGCAAACAACATCGGTAAGCTCACTTTCTCCTGCATCAACCTTGAGAAGATGTAGCTTCTTTGAATCCGGATGCGGCTCAACTGATTTTATCTCGGCAACAACAACGCCTGACAAATCAGAGCCCTTGAAGAATATTTCATTCTCTACCTCGGCAGTTGAGAGTGAAAACTGATTAATAAGCTTAAGCTTGTCAAGTCCTGACAAATCAACAAAGTCAGAAATCCAATTCATTGATAAAAACATAATTCCACTCCCCTTTCCTATTCATCATCGGTGAACTGGCTCATAGCCTTAAGGCTGCCGCCGTTCAAATCACGAATATCTTTAATTCCGTATTTCATCATAACGAGTCTTGTAAGTCCAAGGCCGAATGCAAAGCCCGTATATTCCTCAGGATCAACTCCGCCCATACGAAGAACATCCGGATGAATCATACCACAAGGACAAAGCTCCAGCCATCCACTGTGCTTACAGCTTGGGCATCCTTCTCCGCCGCAAATAAGACAGCTTATATCGAGCTCAAAGCCCGGCTCAACGAACGGGAAAAAGCCGGGACGCAAGCGAACCTTAATATCCTTTTCGAACACCTGCGAAAGCATTGTTTTCATAAAATAGATAAGATTTGAGATAGAAATATCCTTACCAACCATCATACCTTCCATTTGGAAGAATGTGTTTTCATGGCAAGCGTCGGTTGCTTCGTTACGGAAGCATCTACCAGGGAAAATCGCCTTAATAGGAGTACCGTTTTCTATAAGTGAATCCTTATATTTACGCAAAATAGCATTCTGTGCTGCTGATGTCTGCGATTTTAAAAGCTGGCCGTTAGTGAGATAATAGGTATCCTGCATATCGCGTGCAGGGTGGTCCTTTGGTACATTAACTGCCTCAAAGCATTCATAATCGGTTACGACCTCCGGATAGTCCTCAACAGTAAAGCCCATTGACTTAAAGATTTGCTCACATCTACGCTGAACAATAGTCACAGGATGGTATGAGCCTCTGTCTAAATTAGCAGGAACAGATAGGTCGAATTCGGGCATAAGCTCGATTTCTCTTTGAATTTCCTTTTTCTTCATTTCTGCTGTCTTTTCGCCGATTCTTTCGGCAACGGCAGTTTTCAGTTCATTCACCTTTTGTCCAAAGGATTTCTTTTCTTCGGCAGAAAGGTCCTTCATCATCTTCATCAAATCGGTTACACTACCTTTTTTTCCAAGGTAGGAAACGCGAATTTCCTCAAGCTGAGAAAGATCGACAATGGCAGAAAGCTCTTGCTCAAATCTTTCCTTAAGGTCTTTGATTTTTTGCTCCATAAATTCCTCCATAAAAAACAAAAATCGTCTCAAAAGCATGAGACGAAAAATTCCGTGGTACCACTCAACTTGCATAATTATATTATGCCACTCTTCCCTTTAACGCAGGTATACGCTCTACTTACTTTCTCGCAGAGGGCTTCCAAGCTGAAATTCAAAGCATGAGAGCAATGTATTTCCACCGACCATACACTCTCTTTTTACTCTTCGTGCTCCTACTTACACTTGTTCAACGCCGATATATTTACCAACAAATTATAACCTTTTCAGCCGTACAAGTCAAGTTTTTTCCATCATTTATGCAAAAATTAAAAAAAGTATTGAAATTATGCATTAAAATGTATATAATATATCTTGATTTGACATATATCCAAAGCAGGTATGACAGATTATATGGAGGTGTTTTTAGTGAAAGACAAGACTATGACATTCAGGATTCCTAACGACAATGAGGACATCATGAAGGATACTCTCACATTGGTTTATGATGCTCTAAAGGAGAAGGGATATAATCCTATTAACCAAATAGTCGGCTATATTCTTTCCGAAGACCCGACATATATCACTACCCACAACAACGCAAGAAGCCTCATCAGAAAAATCGACAGAGATGAGCTCCTTGCAGAAATGGTTAGGTCATATTTGAGCTAATATCTCATCAAAGAAAAGGAAAAGGAGGGTTTACTTTGGCTGAAGAAAAATTTCTCGAATACAAAGGAAGACCTTTGGTTAGAGCAGGAAAGCAAATCTACTACGGAAGCATAAACGACCCGTATGTAGTTTATCTCACAATAAAGAACAGCGATGAGCTCAAAGACATCACTCTTGCACAGGAAGTTACAATCCAATTGCTTTCGACAGATGATACCTTGGCTCCAAAGGACAGAATCATCAAGAAGAGCGAAAAAATAGGCTTATTCGTTGCACTCGACCTCGGAGCAACCTGGCTTGAGCGTCAACTCAAAAAAAATGCATAAAAATTGACCTAGGGACTGTGGCTTTCGCAGTTCCTATAAATTTATTACAGGAGATAATTCTACTATGAGTAAAGGCGAAAAAAAGAAGGCATCGGGTGGTAAAGTGTTTTCGATTATTGTTCTGATTATAGCTATGATAATTGCAATCGGTATAGGAGTCATCAGCTTTATGGTGCGTCCTATCGACGACCAAAGCGACAAGGCTGTACCTGTCGGTGGTATGCTTTCATCCGAATCTATAGACTACAAAAGCGAGTCTTCAAAGGGCCTCGAAAAAAATTTAATCCTAAAAATTATGCAAATTGTTTGGAAAAGCTGTGACGCTTCCGACAAGGCACTTCACGCACAACAAACGCCGCCCGACGGCATTGTATCACACAAGGATATCGAATATCTTAACGACTCAAACCCATATCACAGGCTTGATATTTTCTATCCGGAGGGCGAAATCCCGTCTGAGGGTCTGCCTGTAATAATCGACATTCACGGCGGAGGATGGATGTATGCAACAAAGGATCTAAACGAATACTATTGCAAGGAGCTTGCAAGCAAGGGATATATTGTCTTTTCTATCAGCTATCGTTTAGTACCCGATGTAACAGTCAACGAGCAAATTCAGGACTGTGCTTTTGCACTAAAATGGATTAGCGAAAATATGGGTTCATATCCTGCTAACCCGAATACCGTTATGCTCACAGGCGACAGTGCGGGCGGTCAGCTTTCTGCATACTGCACTGTACTGAACCAAAGCAATGAGCTTCGCGAGATTTTCGACACCTGTGAAACCAATCTCAACATTGAATGCCTTGTCCTTACATCACCTGTTGCATATATGAAAAACGGCGGAATGTTCAGCATTTACACTAAAATGCTTTGGGGCAAGGATTACAAGCAGAAGCCTACATATGACTTTATGGACATCAGCGAAATCATTGAATACGCAGGCGATATGCCTCCAACATATTTTATAACAAGCTCAGGAGACACGCTGGCACACGACCAAACAGTTACGGCCTACAATCTTTTCCTAAAAAGAGGCATCAACTGTGAATTAACCGATTTCGGCGAATTCGAGGGCGAGAAGCTTCCGCATGTATTCAGCATACTCGACCCATTTTCGCAGCCGGGACAAACAGCAATTAATTCAGCACTTGATTTTTACCAAAAAGCATTATTGCACGAAAATTAATTATGTTTCATTATATCTATGTACACAGCCCAACTGTATTGGCATTTATTCTGTTGGCGTGCTCAATTATACTGACAGGCATAAACAGAATAACGAATAAGTATAAGATTGAACAAATTATAATCAAGCTTTGCATTGTGGCTTATATCGGAATTATTATATACGGTACTTTGCTTTCGCGAGAAAAAAGCGAAACATCGAAGGGCTTTTCACTCATCCCCTTTGCAACCTACCATCTCGCCAGAACGCAAAACAAGGAGTATTACAGAGTTGCATTTATGAATATTGCACTGTTCTTTCCATTAGGATGCTTAATGAATTGTCTCAATCTGGGCGGAAAGAAAAGATGGCTATATCCTATACTAACAGGACTGATATTAAGCTCGTCAATTGAAATAATCCAATTTATTTTTAATCTGGGATACTTGGAAACTGACGACATTATTCACAACACTCTTGGTGTAATTCTCGGCGTGCTAATCTGTTCCTTCATAAATTATATGATAGACGAAACAATCGGAATTTTGAAGCAGCCTCCGCTTGACGATACGGACTAAAATGAACTTTACAAAAATGCCGACCACGGACAATGAATCCATGGTCGGCATTAATTTATTTTCTATTACATTCTTATAACAAAAGAATATCAAAATCATTTACTAAACTGCGTGAGCATACGGAAATTGAATAATCTCCGTAAAATTTTGAACACGCATAAATCTCATTAGAATCCACGATAATGCTCCGTCCTTCAACAAGCGGCATTACATCAAAGCTGTTTGCCGGAAGAGCGAGACCGGTTCCAAGCAGCTTCATAACAGACTCTTTCAATGTCCACAAGCAGGTGAAATTCCTTAGTTCATCGAGATTCATCCAATTTTGTTCGGCTTCGGTAAACACCTTTTTTGAAACACGAAGGCTACTTGGTCGCGGAAATTCGATATCAACACCGACCTCATTTTCGTCTACGGCGAGAGCAACATAATCGCCGCTATGTGAAATATTATAATGAAGATTTGTTTTTTCTGAATAAGGCTTTGCGTTCTCACCGAAAAGAATATCCTTGTCCTCCAGCGAAAGCACCCTCCATACCAGCACTCCGGCGGCATATGAGCGAAGAGCATCATCGTTATGTAAAAATCGTTTTGCTCTTTCCACTCTATCGGGAAAATGGGAGAAATACATTTCAGGTGAAAAATCCTGCCTGATATTTATTAAATATACCTTTATCATAAAACACCAATCTAAAATAATTATATACACCTGTCTC
>CAMFPZ010000078.1 GCA_945979635.1 uncultured Eubacterium sp. | reverse complement strand
GGACTATACTCAATTTGCTGTTGAGTGAATTTGCTTGAGGTATTGCCTGCGATATGTTGCTGAAAACCTCTGCCTCATTTGGAAAAAGCATTGTATACGCTTTCCCCAGGAAATATGAGATAACGCTCGATATGAGCCGGCTTAGGAATAAATCAAGATATTTCATATTAAATTCTTTGATGATTCCGAATATCTGGAAATGGATGCAAAAGCCCGAAAAGCTGATGAAAAAGCAGAGATATTCGAGGGGGATAGGTGTGGCTGATTTGAATATTCCTCCGGCTATTTCGAATAAGGGAATAACCGCATCCGGAAGCTTGAAGGATTTTATTATAGCCGAAAAGAAAACTATATAAACACTCATAATGAGAATGCTTTTTGTTGATGCTTCGATTGACGAAATCATTGCCTTTTGAAGGTCTTGATGACTTTTGTTTGGTGAGTAGTAGTATTTTTTGTTTTTGTTAAATAATCCCTGAATAATACCGATAATTATTGATGAGGCTGTGCAAATCAGATAGATGACCGCACCGCTTCGTTGATTCTTAAGGTATATAGAGCCGACGGCAGTAATGCAAAACGCGACACCGGGATTTATGTTAAATCTCATTATCCTATTTGCGTCTTCTTGGTCGATTAGGCCGTTTTTGTATAATTGATTTGTGAGTATTGCACCTGAAGGATATCCGCATATTGCACCGAAAATGATTGGTGCGGCTGCCGTTTTAGGTAAATGAAACGCCGATGCGATAATTTTGCCGAATATTTTTTCGAAAATTATTCTGCATGATGAAAGTGTCATAGCCGTGCTTATGATGAGTATTGGTAAAAGAGAGGGGATGATTATATCTCTGCATAACATCACGCCGCTCGTTGCACCTGCTTTTGAGTCGACGGAATTAATAATAACAGCTGCTCCCAGCAGTAATAGTACAATAGCCTCAATATAATTCTTTGCTTTCATTATATCACCATAGAATTATATTATTGATAATGCGACAATATACAAAAAAGGGCTGTGGTTTTATTCTGACCACAGTCCTTTATTATACTGTATTAGCAATTTTTCACAAGAATATTTGCATTTTCTATGAGTGTATCAACGGCTTCCTTGCCGCTCTTTTTTATTATTTCGTTGATTCCTGGCTCGTATTCGGGAGGTCTGCCGTTGAGGTTGTGACAGTCGGAGCCGAGAAGATGTATGTGCCCTGTATCGAGAAGCTTGAACAGAGCCTTCTTCAACTTTCTGGGAGCGTTTGCGAAGGTGCTGATGTTGACTTGGGTTATGCATCCCATATCAATGTAGTCTTCAAGCTTGTATATATCCGAAACTAAAGCAGGGTATCTTTCTATATGAGCCAAAATGGGCTTTGCTCCATAGTCGCAGTATAGATTCATAAGCCTGTCATAGGTTGCCTCGGAGAAGCTGCTGTTGAAGGGATGCTCAATAAGAATGTATCCCGAGTCGGCAATCTTCAAGTCATCTATGTTAGGGTTGTTGAATAAAAATTCGCTTATATAAACCTCTGCAGCAGGGATTATCTTGGGACTTCCGCTTGGTAAAGCCTTTAATAGGTCATTTACAGCCTTGTCTCTGCGTTTTAGGAAATCGTCCAGCGAGATAGTATCGGAGTAGTAGTGGGGAGTTAAAATGATTTTTTCAACTCCCTGCTCCTGTAGCCTTGCTATCATTTTCAGGCTTTCTTCAACATCCCTTGCTCCGTCGTCGATTCCCGGTGCAATATGACAATGTGTTTCGACTAAATTATTTATCACCATAATTCAATCAACCCATTATCTTTGGTTGTATGAACCATATTGACCATATGAATCATAAGAGCCATATGAACCATAGCCATAGTTGCCATATCCGCCTCTGCCGTTATAGCCGTAGCCGTAGCCGTTGTATGAGCCGTAGCCACTGCCGTAACCATTATATGAGCCATAGCTTCCGTATCCGCCATATGAACCATAGCTTCCGTATGAGCCATAAGAACCGTAAGAACCATATGAGTTCTTATATCTGCCGTAACGATAACGACCATATTTGCCGTAGCCGTACTTGCTTTGGCTTGTTTCAACGAAATTAACGATGAAGCCGAGAATTTTTGCATCAATGAATTCCAAAGCAGAAATTGCTCTCTGAACTTCAGGGTGGGTAGAACGATTCGAACGAACAACGAGTACAACACCATCGCTTTCGCGGATTACAGGGAGTGCATCCGAAACGACATTGATTGGTGGTGTATCAATAATGATATAGTCGAAATCTGCACGAATTTCCTTAAGGAAATCCGACATTGGCTCACTGCCCAAAATTTCTGCCGGGTTAGGAGGAATTGAGCCGGAGCACATAACCGAAAGGTTTTCGAACTCTGTCGGATGAATGACAGAAAATAGGTCAACCTTTTCGTCGTTTACAGAACCAACTCTCGCACCTAGATAGTTTGTAAGTCCCGGAGAGTTTGGAATTGAGAAATAGTGGTGGATTTTAGGCTTACGAAGGTCGCCGTCGATAAGCAAAACCTTTTGGTCGGTTTGTGCAAATGTAATTGCAAGGTTGATTGTTGTAGTCGTTTTACCCTCGTTAGGAGATGAAGAGGAAATTACGATTGTTTTACAACCCTTCTTCATTACGGAGAACATAATGTTTGTTCTTGCACTCTTGTATGCCTCTTCTACTCTGAACTTGAGCGAAGGGTCCATATTGATGTTTTGGAGAAGCTGACGGGATGAACCCATGCTTCTGCCGGAGTTCTTTCTTTTTTTAGCCATTACTGCTCATCTCCTTTCGCTTCTTGATTATCGCTTGTTGATGCGGTGGTTCTTTGAGTGCGATGAGATGAACCGCTGTTCCTAACCTCAAAGCTCGGAATACTACCGAGTACTGGAACATTGTATTTTTCGATAAGCTCCTCGCTTGTACGAATTCTAACATCAAGAAGATTGCGTAGAATGATGAATGCCGCTGCAATAACAATTCCGATGATAGCAGCGATTGTGCATTTCTTCGCATATCCAAGGCTTCCTGCTGCGGATGCCTTAACAGGCTTGTCCTCTACGCTTGCGTCAACTAAGCCGTTATTTGTGGTCTTCATCATCTTTGGTACGGATGTTTCAAGCTGATGGGCTATTTCGTATGAAAGATCGGCACTTGTTGTTGTAACCGTAATCTTGAACATAGCTGTATCCTCGACACCCTCGATTGTTAGTGCGTTTTTGATAGTGGTGCCGGTATAGCTCGAGTTTATTCGGTCATTCAAGTCCTGTGCAACCATATTGTTAAACTCGTTTGTGCTCATAACCTCAATGTATGTACTGAGCATTTTCATAGCGTAGTTCATCTTGCTTGTGTTGCTGATACGCACTTGATTTGCGTTGTTGGTGGTAGTTGAGCCGTTGTCCATAAGCTCGTCACCGGTATCAACCGCATAAGCCAAAAACTCTACCGTCGATGTGTAGGTTAATTGTGTAAAGTTTGCTGTGTAAAAGTAGCCGACAAGAGCCCCGATTACTGCGAATAATACTATGACCTTCCACTTTCGAAGCAAGGCAACAAGTATTTTCATTACATTTTCATCAATGTTCATAAAAGTTCTCCCTGTATATTATTTCTAACAGTAATAATACTTTAATTAAGACGTTTTGTCAATGGAGTAAAAGATATTTTTGTGAAGCACCTTCTTTCATATTGACAAAATTAGGGTTTTGAACGATAATAAATTTGTTAATGTGTTTAAGTTAGGAGGACCGGAGAATGATTCAAACGCCTACTCTGCCTGTCTGGGGACCCTACTCAAAAAAGTATATGGGTATCTCCAGAGTGCTCGGAAAAATCAATAATAAAAACTTTAATACATTTGCGGATGCCGTAAGATTTGACTTTACTGTACATCCTACAATATGGAATTCGGCTACTCCTGTGCCGAATGTTACTGTTCCTTCAAATTATCATTTGTGGAAATGTGCAACGGATTATTCTTTTTATTCATATCGCTATGAGCTTATGTGGAAGGATATGGTATATGCGGATGTCAGCTTTTCAAAAATTAACGACGAAGCGTTTCTTGCAAGAGTTGAATTTGTCAATAATACAGATTTGTCACAAAATACTGTTTTGAATTTCTTCTCGTCTCTCGAATTTCCTAATTCAAAGGAATATTATATTGAAGCTAAGGATGAAAACTATAAACTAGTCAAAGCGAATAACTATACAGAATTTTCGTACTCAAAAATCCGTCCTTGGGAAAATGAAACTCCTGACGGAATGTTTAGAGGGATGTTCAAATCTGAGGAATTTTATCTTGGCTACGGCTTGGGCGACAGGTGTGACCATGAGCATGTTCATTATTTGGGATTGAAGCCCTTTGGCTGTGAAGCAGGTGATAAGGTGGCTTATTCCTTGTCCGCTGACGGTATCAAAAATCCCGTTGTTGCTTTGAGATACAAAACTGTTACCGACGGTGACGCCTTGTTCGAAATAAATGGGGCAAAAACCGTTTTACCCGGCTCGAAAAATTTGAGCATAATTGAACTTCCTTATTCCGATTGTCTTGAATTTGTCAGTCTTGGCCTAGCAGGCGTTGAACTTGATTTTCTCGCAGTATACGAAAAGGGAAATGAACTGAGAGTTGTTGAAATCCCGCATAGCTTTGCTCCTGAAATTGAAACGAAAAAAACAGAGAACGGCTATGAGGTAACGCTCGATTATGCCTACGAAAACGCAAGGTTTAATGTTACTACCCAAAATGTGCATACCCGTTTTCGTACCCTAGAAAGCGGAAGCCTCGAAGATGCGTTAATCAACAGACTTTCAAACGGCGACCATACATACGATGACTTAAAGGAAACCTTTTCAAATTCGTTCAAGAGAAAGAGCTCCGACGACGGATTTTTCCAAAATACACTGATAAAGTCTATCTTTATTGAACCTCATTCCTCCCATATTGAATATGCAGTTGTTTCTATGGGCGATGTTGTAAAAATGACAAATGACGAAATGGAGGAATTATATAATTCCCGCAAGACTGCCGGAGAAACAAAGCCGTTTAATAAAGCGGGCGAGAAATATACTCTTTCAACAGACATTCTTCGTGCAACATTGCTTACTAATACAGTTTATCCTGTGTACTGTCACGGTGAAAATGTCATTCATCATACACCGGGCAAGCGTTGGGACAGCTTCTATACTTGGGACAGCGGCTTTATCGGTATGGGACTTTTGGAGTTCGAAAACGACCTTTGCCAATATG
>CAMFPZ010000077.1 GCA_945979635.1 uncultured Eubacterium sp. | reverse complement strand
GATTCCTCTACGTCTCGTGGGCTCGGAGATGTGTATAAGAGACAGTCATAGCATACACCTCCGATTAAGAAGCGATAACGCAGGCACCGTCGATAAGACGATTGAATCCACTTGTAAGAGTTATGGTTGCACGCTCGAGCTGACGGTCAATTAGCTTGTCGAAATCTGTTACAACATCACCAAACTGAACCTTTTCGAGTGCAAATCTCTTGTCGATAGCAATAACTCTGCCGTTAAGAATATTAGTCGGAGAATAAACAAGCTTTGCCCCGACAGGAGTAACAAGCTTGCCTGTTGCGTGGAAGCTTTGACCTGCCTGAGAATCCTTGAATTCTGTCATTTGAAGAATTTTGGAAAGATTATCACCCTCTGCGATGACTGTATTCATCTCGTACGGAGCAAGACTCTTGTACATCTCAATAAAATCTACATACGCAATATCATCACCGGCAAAATCAAGATTCTTTGATGCCTTAAGAAGAGTATTAATCGCCTGGACGGTTTCGCAATTTGCGATATAATTACCAATCTGCTTGAGAGAAATTGTGAATAGATCAAGTCGCTGTGACTTAAGTGCCTCATACGAAGCAACAAGACTTCTGCCGCACTTGTTGAGCTTAGTAAGATTGCTGCTTGTCTTAATAACAGTCTCGGGAATATGGGTACCCTCATTGATGAAATCAACTCCGTTTTCAACCTTTTCGGCATCAACGCACTCTATTGAGCGATAATCAAGAGAGTCAATCACAGTAGTAGTCGCTACCAAATCATCAAGAATGTTGTTAGTGAGACCGGTTCTTACCGCTCTAGAAACATATTCAGGAAAGAGAGCCGCAGAGTCGGATGTCTGGAAAAACTTCGAAATAGTATCCGAATTTGCACCATTTACCTTAATATCAAATCTCTTGAGCTGTCTTTCGTATGCATCGAGACCCTCAAGCTCTGTTCCGATATAATTTTCGCTTGGATCAAGCTCCTCCAGTGCTCTTGTAAAGCCCTTATTTGAGGTATAAAGTCCCTTATCAAGCTTAATATTATCAAATGTCATTTTTCTTCCTCCTTTAATTATAAAATCATACCGATTTTCTTATTTGCCGTATCAGCCTTGAGCACCATTCTTGCAGGGTTTGAAGCACCTGTTGAAGAATCAACACTGACTCCGCCCGCACCGTTTGAATAAAGCTTGCACATACCCGAAGGTACAGTTGAGCCTGTATAATCGAGCTCTACATAGCCGCTAACCTGAACTGATACAAAATTATCTCTTACACAGGTTGCAACTCCGAAAAACGGCGAGCTTGATGCCGCCTTCTCGAGATAGCCCTGTGCGTTTGTAATAACCAAATCGCCAACCTTAATCTCTGTTGATGACTGCTTTTCAAATGTGATGTGCTTAACATCAAATCCATTGTATGATACTGACATATTTTTCCTCCTAAATCTTAAAATCCGAATTATCATTTGATTTTTGCTCCGGCTTTATAGCAAGCTGGGGCTTTATTTTTGATTCATTAAGACTCTTCTTCATACCATCGCAGAAGCCCAAAAGCTCCTTGTTTGTCATAACTGAAGCAACGGATACAAATAGAGCCTCATCCATTTTCGGGAAAGCAGACTTGAACAATCCGACAACTTCCTTCAAAAGCTTCTTTTTATAGCTTTCACCAAGCTCTGCCTCCTGCTTTAGCCCCTCGATATAGGAGCAAAGCTCATTTGTTTGTGATTTAGTAAGAGTGATTTCCTCGCCCTGACTAATCATCTTTACAACATCCTGCACTTGTTTTTCCTCCTTTTTAGAGAATGATTTTGTAATCCCTGCCTCTCTTTGGGCAGGAACGGCAACGAACGAAAATTCATACGCGTCCGTAGCATCGACCAATGTCGAATAGCACAGCTTATTTCCATAGCTTCTGCCCTTGATATGCTCGCATCTCGATTTTCTTCTGTCCGCAGAGCAAATCGAGCAAATTTCCTTTCCGACACTGCACGAAACGGAAACCTCCTTCTTTATTCCGGCGTCGATACTTTCGATTAGCGGTCTGTTTTCGTCGTTATTGAGCATATACGCTCTCGCCTTTAGCGTGTAGAAATCCTCACCATCGACAGTTTTCTTGCCCTCCTCCCTATGGACAAAGGTGTCGAAAATTCTCGCAGTTTGGTCGGAGCTCTTCATAGAATGGTCGAATATTCCCGTCCTTCCGACAAAAAGCTTCGCAAGCTGATTCAGCGTATCAACACTGAATTTTTCGTAATCTCTGTCAACATCGTTGTTGCACAAATCAACATTGAATACATAAAGCTCGTCGGGACTCATCTCACGCCTTGTAAAGGAATGAATCTTCTTCATATCCTCATCTGTTGTAATGCTTTTTTCAATACAGCCCTGCATCAATTTTCAGCCTCCTTAAGTAAATTATCCGCCTGTGCATTGTATAGACGAGCCTGTGCACTTTGAGTTTCGTCCTGCAAGGTTATATCGCTCCACTCAACGCTGACGCCGCGATAAATTCCCAAGGTTTTCAAATAAGTCTCGCCTATTTTTCTTATAACCGGAGTCACTATTCGTCGATACGCCTCAAGCTCTGTTGTCAAAACATCCGCCTGCTGCGAGCTCATTCGTTCCGTAGTGGACCACGATAATCCAAACATATATGGCATAAGTCCTGTTTTTGCGACAATCTGCTCAAGAAGCTGTCTTACAGGGACCTCACTGTCGAGTATTTGGTTGTCCGCTCCTATAACGCTTACCTTAACATCGCCCACTGCAACAAAATCCTTGACCTGCTCGCTGCTGCTCATTGCATCACGCCAAGCATTCGCCATTTGGTTTGCTCTTTCTCTGGCGAACGCCTTGTCTACGCCGTCATTTTGCGGCTTATATGTAACAGCATATCTCAAATTTCCGACTCTCTGCCAATTGCTTCCGATTGTATTAAATATTTTCAGCAGAATATCTGTCACAAACGGTAATCCCTTGAGTAGGCTGGTTCCCTTTATTTGGCCGGCTTCGGGATTAAGCACGGAAAACAAAATCAAATCCTGATTTTCGAACGGCTTTGAAGGGCCTGCCGAATTCGGACAAAACACAAGGTCCAAATTGTTTTCCCCACGCTTTACCTCAATCGCCGAAAGCTCTGCATTGTACAATGCATAAAAGCAATTTTCGTTTGCAACAATTTCGCCGATTGCCGTTCCGTAGGTTAAAAGCTGCGACATAAAATTATCAACAAATGCGAATATACCCCGTTGATTTCCGCCAACATTGACCGTTTCGAAAAACTCCTTGACTTGCTCATCAAGAGCCTCATCGCCTGTTTTTATTTCAAATCCGCCCATAAGCCTGATAATCTTGTTTATCGCACTGTCTATAATCGGAACGCCCTCACGAATCGACTTGTAAATTTGATTATCCATATCCGCGAGCGGCGTATATCCATTAAGATATCTAAAGGGATGTGTGCTTTCGTTGCTCGTTTGAACAGATATTGACGAATTTACATCCGGCTTCTCGTCGCTTCTCTTTACTCTTTTGAAAATGCCCAAGGCTTCACTTCCTTTCTACTGCAATGGAAAACGAACAATCCTCCCTGTACTTATTAAGAACTGTAGAAACAAAGTATCGTATTTCATCCATTGCGTGATCGTTTTCTTTTTTCGGTGCGTCTCGCTTTATATCGTTATCCCATCTGTAAATCGAGAATTCCCTGATTGAATCCACGCATCTAGGGGAAATGAATATTTCCTGATTCTTCAAGGCGGAGCATACTCGATTTATTCCTGAAAGGACATCGTTATCAGCCTTAATGACAGCGATTTCATTATGCCGTCTGACAGTTTCGATGAACGAGGCTGCCGATGGATCGACTATGAGAGCCGTTATTTTTTTGTCCCCGCACAGCTCCTTTAGTCTTTCATAATACTCCTCATCCGTCAGCTGGATACCTCTGTCACGGGAGGAATGGTAGTATTCGTCTATTCTGTACCAGCCATCACTCCCCCTGCCCCATAATCCGAGCGAAAACGGATTGACAGTTCCATAGTCACAGCTCAAATAATATTCCGAAAAATTCTCTCCATCCTTCACATTTCGTACGGTCGAAAACATCGGATATACCAAGCCGTCCGCTGCCACCCATTTACCTTCGATGAATCTTTCATAAAACGCACCTGTGTATAGCTTTTCATATCGACTTATAATCTGTGGTGATAATGACGGATTATCCTGCATAGTGAAATGAAGATAGAGCATATTTTTTTCATCGGCTTTTTTTATCCACTCATTATAAAACCAATGAAACGGGTGCTCCGGATTGCAATTGAACCAAAATTTTGAGCCCTCAAGCGAGCATCGTGCGAGTGCCTGCTCAACAAATGATCGAGGCATAAGTGCAACCTCGTCAAAAAGGACGCCGCCCAAGGTCATACCCTGAATGAGCGAGGCAGAGCTTTCGTCCCTGCCACCGAAGATATAAAATCTGTTTTTTACGCCGTCCCTTTTTATCTCAATAATGTTTTGACTCAGTTTTTCACTAACCGAAAATCCAAGAGAGGTGAGCATCGGAACAATGGGTGTAACAACATTCCGCCTAAGAGAGCTAATCGTTTTTCCGCACAGAGCAAATGATGTGTCCGAAAAGCAGTAAAACGCCCAAAATATGAACGAAAGCGACATACAAAGAGTCTTTCCCGAACGCACGGCACCGTCGCAAATGAGCCCGTTTTTTTCACAATCCCGACTGGTCGAGCACCACCAATTCAGAACCTTAAGCTGCTTGGCAGAAAACGGATTAAACTTAATCATCTTGACTCGCTCCGTTTATGTTTACGGCACTTTTTTCCAATGCCTCATAAAAGCTCAATCCACTTTCCTGCTTTTGTGCTGTATTTTGCGAAAGCTTCTCCATTGCACGAATTCTATCGAAGAATTTTATTTCCATTCCGCCGCCCTTTGGCCGCTTTATTTCACTGACATTCATAAGCTTTAATTTCGGAAGCCTACTCATAATCTCCTCCTCGCTCAAAAATAAAAGTGAAACCGCGTCATTCACAGAGCCAAATGCCAAATCCAAAAGTCCCTGCGAAACCTGTTGTTCAATACTCATTTTTCTTCTTGCCATTTTTCAACCACCCTTTGTCGATATTTCAAAGAGCGTTTTTTCAAACACCCTTCACCCATAGCGAAAAAACCGCCTTTTTATTCACCTTTTATGCATATTCACCCCGAAAAACGCAAAAATATTTTTATTTTTATGTATTTATTCAGCATCTCTG